>JAWOBY010000024.1:0-10989 GCA_046484055.1 Candidatus Woesearchaeota archaeon
CAGTCTGCACTTTCAATCTGTCTGTGCTGTCAATATGCACAACACCATCCTCAATCCTGACAATGGCGCTCTCATCCCCTTCTGCATCATATTTATTGCCTCTTGAGTCCACCAGTATGGTCTTTCCGTCGGACTCTTCCACCTTGACCCCTTCCATGCCGTTTATATCACTAATCTCCAGGCCACCTATATCATTGAAAGCTGTCCTGAACTCTTCAGTCTTGAGTTTTCCGAGCTTTCCGCTGCTGCTCAGAGTTATTATGCTCTCCCTGTCCAGCTGATCTGACTGCAGCTCAGCGAGCTGTTCAGAAGTCATCTTGTCGAGAACTTCAGGGGTGAGGCTTTCTGCCGGAATTTCATTCACATTCTCCGGATCAAGATCCTGTATGTTGTCAGCTGTGACTTCCTCAGGGTTTAGCTCTTCCTCTTCAGAATCGCTTGTGGTTTCCTCCTGCGCTGCAGCGGACATGCCGCTAACTATCAGTATAATCAAAGCCAGCAGGATGAATGCTCTCTTGCTCATTTTCATATCACCATTATGCTTATGCTTTCAGAGTCATGGCCTCCATTGCCGTCCTCAACTGTTATGCTCATCATATGCTCTCCTATATCATCAGGCCCGGGAGTGAAACTGAGGGTTCCGTCCTCCGCAACGTCGTAATCCCCTACTGATGAGAATGTTAGGGGGTCATTGTCAGCGTCAAAAGCCCTGAACCTGTAATCTGTCTCGACTCCCTCAAACAGCAGAAGGTTGTCCGCATTGAGGAGCTTGGGGTCGCGGTTTTCCGAGCTCTCATTGCCGAACCTGTTCGCGAACACGAGCTTGAAATTCACCCCTTTCACCCTGTTCTCTTGATCAACAACAGAGTAAAGCATTATGTCATCAGAGTACTTGTAAGGCGCCACCATCATCTCCATCTCCCCCAGCTTTGAGAGCGGGACGTATTCAGGATTCTCTATCTCCATATCCACTATCTTCCTGCCGATATTTATGGCCTTGCCGAGCCTGACAGGTATCTCTGCAGCGAACCTTGATATAGTTGTCTCATCACCGCCCTCGTGGAGCGTGACAGGATACTCCATCACCACATCCACTGAATTCTCGTTTATAGTGGTTGTTGCTGAGACATTGCCTGAGGTTATGTTCCTGTGGAAGTCCTGGAAGCTGTTTATGCACCTGTCTTCCAGCTCCCTCTCTATGTAATTGTTTATCTCCTTCTCTATGAATGTTTTTGATATGGATGTGTCCTTCCTGTTGTCATACCAGTATGTGGCGTGCGAGTAGTAAGTGTCTGTTCCCGGCAGCGCGTCACCCATGTAGATCGTGCCTCCCTGCACTCCCGCCAGGAGTATGGCACCCTCTGCAGTGTCCTCAAGGCAGTGATCGATAAAAAGCTTTACCGCCTTCATGTGCGAGGGCACTTCCTCCTCCCCTAAGGGCTGCCTGATATAGAGAAAAAGGCCTGCGGCAACAAGGATCACAAGCCCTATTATTATGAAAGTGGATATCTGCCCTCTTTTGCCGGTCATGAACCTTTTTTATGCCTTTTTTTATATAAATGTTTTGTTCTCTCAGCAGATTCTGCCGGCTGATTTAGGGCTTTATGGCTTCCATATCATTCATCCTCGCCTCTATGATCCTGCTGATGCCTATCCTTCCTTCCTCTTCATCTACACTTGAGAGTCTTGCTCTTGTTGCGGGATTATGCGGAACAAGACTGCAGGATTCCCCCTTCTCAGTTGATATGCTGTAAGTGCCGATATCCTTTGCCAGATCGACGGTCTCCTGCTTGTCATTGCAGAGCAGAGGCCTGAGGATAGGCATCTTCACCGCTTTTGACACGACAGCCATGTTATCAAGGGTCTGTGATGCGACCTGGCCGAGATTCTCTCCAGTCACAATGAAATCACATCCTTCCTTCTCAGCAATCCTTTCCGCGATCCTGAACATCAGCCTCCTGCACACAAGGCAGGTGAATCTTCTGTTGATGCTTTTCACTGCCGAGCCCATGCTTAGGCCGTGCTTGACTACATAGAGCCTTTTTATCCCTGTCATCCTGCAGAGTTCTCCAACCCTTCCGGAAATTTTTGGGCCTCCGGGCTGGCTGTTATCGAAATGCACTCCCACCAGATCCATGCCCCTCTTCCGCATGAGCCATGCTGCCACAGGGCTGTCTATCCCTGAGCTTATGAGCGCAAGGGCTTTTGCCGGTTTTTTTGCCGTTCTTTCCGGATTGTTTTCCAGGTTGTCCGCCATAATATTGCAGTCAGAATAAAAAGATTTAAATATGTTTTTAAAAGGTCAGCTTGTGATGACAGCAGGGAACACAGGAAACAGAAAAGCGGACGTTAAAAAGAATGGCAAGAAGCATGATAAAAGGGATGATAAAAAGGAAAATAAAAAAGACGCCGCCCTATCCTTTCTGAAGAACAGGTATGCCGCTTATGCCATACTGGTCGCAGGCGCCATAACAGCTGATGCAGGAGTCCTCCTCATAAACTCTCAAAACAAGGGGCCGAGCATAATGCTTATAGTGATAGGCGCTCTTGCTGTATTCTTCGCGCTATACCTTATAGCATCAGACAGGCTGAGGATACCTGGGTACAGGATCCCGAGGCAGTGAATGCATCATTCTCAGGATTAAGCCTGTTAAACCAGTAATCTTAAGGATCATTTTCAAAAAATATAAAAAGAACAGTTTAAAACGCTCAGTGGGGTGGTAATAATGGCCAAAAAAAAGAGTCACAAGAAAAAGGAAGGGCATGAGAGCACGAAAGAAAACACGTCTCACACCGGATCCCACAGTAGCGGCAGGAAGAAAGCGCATGATAATGTTCACATGTGGAAGGCCGCCACTGCAGTTCTCGCTTTGCTCCTCCTGATATCGATAATAACAGGGGGGTTCTCTTCATCTTCAGGGATGTCAAAGGAGGACGCTTCAGAGAAGACCCTTGATTACATAAACGAGAATCTTCTGCAGGGCCAGGCAGTGGCGAGTGTAGAAAACATCCAGGAGTTGGATGATTACAGCTGCCTGTATAATGTCAGCCTGAGCGTGCAGGGCCAGAGTTTTCAGTCATACGTGACCAAAGACGGAGGTATGCTTTTTCCTCAGGCGATAAACATGGAAGCGCCTGTGCCCACGCCTGATCAAGGTGACCAACAGGCTCAGCAGCAGGACAGCCAGATACCCAAGAAGGCGGATCCTGAAGTCCTTCTCTTCACCATGAGCTACTGCCCTTACGGCAACCAGGCAGAGGAGGGGATAGGCCCTGTGGCAGAAGCGCTTTCAGGCGATTTGGAAGTGGAGCCGCATTATGTCATCTACTCAGATTACAGGGGCGGCGGCCCTGAGTACTGCCTTGATGAGGAGAGCAAATACTGCTCCATGCATGGTGTGGACGAGCTGAAGCAGAATGTGAGAGAGCTCTGCATCTACAAGTACGAGCAGGACAAGTACTGGGATTACGTGCTTGATGTCAACAACGAATGCAGCGTCCAGGACATAGAGACCTGCTGGGAAGGAGTGGCAGAAGAGCACGGCATAGACACTGAAAAGATAAAGACCTGTGAGGAGGAAGAGGCGATGGACATGCTGGCGGAAGAGGTGAGCCTCAACAAGGAGTATGAAGTGAGAGGATCTCCCACACTGATGATCAACGACGCGAAGTACAGCGGCCAGAGGACTCCGGAATCATACAAGACAGCGATATGCTCCGGCTTTGAGTCCGCTCCTGAGAGCTGCGCGGAAGAGCTCAGTGACGAAGGGTCCGCTGCGGCAGGCCAGTGCTAGAAACGAAAACCTTATTTTCTTTTTTTATATCACTGTCCTGACACTCCAGATATGGCTTGGATCATAAAATATGGGAACAAAAAAGATGTGGAAGGATGTCGCATCCTTTGAATCAATACTCCCCTCCATCAAAAGGGTGAGGGAAGGGATTTACCTCATTCCTTTCCCTATGCTGTCTGATTTTCTTCTTGCGTTCATCTACGGATTCCTCATCATGGGGGTGATGGGCAGCATGGTGACTTCCCGCCTCCTTGAGCTCGGGGGAGAGATAGTGGGTTCAGGGATGGAAAAAAGCAATCTATCTTTCTCACAGCTTTTCCTGCAGGAGAGCATAAGGCCTGTGCTGTTCCGGGTTGCGGCTTACACTATCCTTATGATTGCGGCACTGTACCTTCTTTACTCGGTTATGCAGGGAATAAGCTGGTGGTACTGCAGGAGGATTTCAGGAGTCAGCAATAAAAAAAGGAGTGATGGGTTTGAGGGCAGGGCAGGGCTCAAGAGGTACATACTCTCATTCTCAAGGGTGAATCTCTTCTGGTTCCTTGTTTTCATCATATATAACATGCTGGCCTGGGCAAGGGATTTTCTCTCTCCTGCGGAGGATCCAGGTGTAGGATTATTGCCTGCTGTGCTGCTCATAGCTCTCGCTTATTTCGCGTCCATATCATACTTGCTCCTGCCATGGGTCAGGGGGTGGAAGAACATAAAGGCATCATTCTCCTGCGGGGTGAGGAAAGCTGGGGAGCTGGTGCCTGCCTACTTTCTGGTCGCGGCGGTACTCATAATCATCGATTTCATCCTCTATTACTCCTTAAGGGCTGATGGGAGGCTTGCTCTTGCGCTCGGAATAATCCTCCTCCTTCCGGCGCTGAGCTGGGCGAGAATATACATACATCTGGTTGTTGAGAGGAGCGCAGGACACACTTTTTCCCGCAATTGATATGATGTGTTCAACCTTATCCTTTAGAGAAAAATTCAGGGCGCGCTAGGTGATTAAGGAAGGTGTTTATCCCTTTTATTTTATTTCCTTTATTATGTTATCCTTCACCTTGAAACTGGCGCCGCAGTAGACGCAGGCCTTTCTCTTGCTGCCGGGAAGCGATCCTCTTCCCTCATACTTCATCTCATTCCCGCATTTCGGGCATTTCAGAATGAACATGTCCTCCCTCCGGTCTGATCCTTGCATCTTATGTTGATTGTTGTTTTCAGAATCTCCGGAGCAGTCTCACCCGCTCCCTGATTCCTCATCATTATCATCTTTTTTATTATCCTCATCTCCCGCGAATTCTTCAAGCTCTTTTGGGAGCCTGCTATTATTCTCCTCATTGCCGCTTTCATCCCCTTTACCCTGCTTCTTTTCCTGGCCGCTGTCTTTTGCTTCTTCCCCCCAATCAAGGTCAGGGTTTTCTCCTTTTTTGCCCGTCTCTCTGGTGTTCCCGGACTCTTCATCATCCTCTTCTGCGAGTTTGTGGATGAACTCTCTTGCCTTCTCTTCCTCGCCTTCATTCTCATCCGTGTTCTCCTCCTGATCTTTTGCTTTCTCCTCCTGTCCGTCTTCATCCCCTGCTGGTCCCTCTGCTTCCCCTGCCTTCTCTTCCTCGCCTTCATTCTTGTCTGTGTTCTCCTCCTGCTCTTCTGTTTCTCCTTCACCCTCTTCCTCTCCTGCGGCCTCTTCTGGCTGGCCTCCCTCATCAGCCCCTTGTTGATCTGCTTCCTTCTGCTTCTTCTCTTCCTTTTCTGTGAATACTTCCAGGCCTCCGAGCTTTTCCTTCATGGCGGGGCCTGAATCTCCGGAGTCATTGTCTTTCTCTTTCTTGCCTGTCTCCGGCTTCTCATATATCTGGAGCCTTCCGAGCTTCTCGCCCTCCAGGAAATCCTCCTTTATTGACCCTTCGCTTCCCTGAGCATTCTCCTGAGAGCCGTCTCCCTGCTGGTTGCTGCCATTCTCATCATCCCCTCTCTGCCTGCCCTCACTGCTTTCCTGCCCTCCGGATCCCTCTTCGCTCTTGCCGCTTTGCTCATTCAGCTTTGCCTGCACTTCCGGCTCGTCATCCTTGACCTCCCTGAACACCTCATCCATGGCTTCCTTGCTCGGCAGGTCAAAATACTCAAAGAATTTTCCGGTGGGCTTGATAATGTAGGTCCTTCCCTTCTTTTCCTTGGAGATGAACCCCAGATCGACGAGCTCCTTTATGTCCTCGTAGGCCTTGCTCGTCCTTATGTTTATGACTTCTGACTGCATGACCGGCTGCTTCCATGCTATGACCGCGAGAGTGCCGAGCATTGACCTGCTGAGCTCTGTGTGGGGTGTGACTTCCTTGACCAGAGGGAGATATTTCTCTCTTACTGTGAGCTTGTAGCCGTCCCCTTCCTCTGTGAGAAAAAGCGGTGACTGATTGCTGGAATAATCCTCTTTTATCTCCTTGAGGGCGTCCTCGACCTCTTTCTGGTCCGCCTTGCAGAGTTTTGCTATCTCCTCCAGGCTCACCTTCCTTCCTGCCGCGAAAAGGACAGCTTCAATCTCTTTTTTCAGGTCCTCTTTTTCCTTCATTCTCCTGCCCCGCGTGCGTTATGATTAGGGACTTTTTCATGCAGGAAATATCAGGGCGCGATTCTTTCCTGGATCATTTCCTGCGGGAATACCTGCTCTTCCTCTTCTCCACCCATCCTTCCTTTATTAACTTTTCCAAAAACGGCTTGAGCTGATCCTCAGGGATTCCCGTCCCGTTTGAAAGCTCCTTGAGGGTCTTGTCCTTCTCCTTCAGGAGGATGAGTATGCTGTTCCTCAGCAGAAGGCTCGCGTTCTTCTCAAGCACCTTTGTCTTTGCGTTGAGGTTCTTGATGACCATATCCAGCCTGTGGAGCCTTTCCTGCATGTCATTGAAGAAGGCGGCGAAATCAGACGCGTTGTATGTGAATTTCTCCGGCTCCGCTATCTCTATTGATGAGGGCATGTAATCAAAGCAGAAGAATGCGAGGGTTGAGGCGTCCTTCACCAGCATCTCTATGTCAGCGAAGACGCTGAACAGCTTGTCCCGCTTCTTTGGCTTGGCGTACTTCTCTTTCAGCAGTATTATGTCCTTCTTCTCATCAAGCTTCTTTATGTAATCCTTTAGTGTCCTGCTTATGTATTCCTTAGGGGCGCCGAGCATCTCCACTACAGTCCGCACTCTTATGAATCCCTGATCTATCTTCTCTTCAATCTCATGCTTGCTTAATTTCTTTGCCATGGGTTCAAGAATAAGGTTGGGGTTTTTTAAAGCTTTTGATTAATCCTCTGCCTTGTCCTCATTCCCAGCGGGCTTGTTTTTGCCTTTCCTGAGGGCTCTTGGAAGCTCTCTGACAGCCAGCAGGACTGCAAGAAAACCCGACAGTGAGAGGAAGACAGGGGTGAGTTTTTCCGCTTTGGCTGAGGAGCTCTCATACACAGTTTTCCCTGTGGCACTTCCCATGCTTGAATTGTCCTGATCCAGCGTATCTTCCAGCGCGTTCTTTAGCTCCGGTGACGCTGATGTCTCATCGGTCTTTTCTCCGGGATTGTTCTCATTGTCTCTGCCCTCCGCCAGTGTTATATCCTTTGTTATCTCATGCTCTGTCTTCTGGCTGTCCTTCCTTATCCTTACCTTGAACCTGTACTCGCCTGGTTCCGCATCATCCACCCTGTTGTGCAGGACAAGAACCTTTGACCGGCCTGCAGATAGCGTTATTGACTGCTTGTTCAGCTGTCTCTCCCCTGAGTATGATTTCGGGCCCCTGTATATGTAGCTCCACACCTCAAAGCTGTGCGCGGCATCCTCATTCTTTATGAGCAGGCTGTTGGTTATCTCCTCTCCTATGGGCATCTCATCATTGAAGTCAAGGAGTTCGTAGCTTATGCCTCTTTCACCCTCATCAGTTTCATCCTTTTCCTCCTCTGTGTCATCTTCAGGGCATAAAGGTCCTGTAAGCCCCTCGATCCTTACCTCTTCCTCCAGCCTCATGCCGATCCCCTCTGCCACAAGATTGTACATTCCGTCCTTATGCTTCCTGTCGCAGTTCGGCCTGAGCTGCACAGGTATTGTCATCTCATATTCAGTGAACCTGTCATAGAATACAGGTGTTGTGGTGTAGCTCACGCTATCCCCGTCGTCATCCTCAACACTGAAGTCCATCGCGCTCTTTGTCTCATCCCCTTTATAGACCTTCACTCTGGCCCTGAGGGAATCGCCGAACTCTATGCTGTCATCAGAGCCGAGGTAAAGCTTCTCTATCAATATTGAGCTTTCGCTTTCAGGTTCCGCGCCCTGCCCCTCGCTGTTCGCTCTGATGTTGAACACTATGAACATGTTCTCATCCTCAGCGGTGATGGTCTCATTGCCGCAATCCATGTAAAGCTTTGCTCTCAGGTAGAACACGCCGTCCTTTTCCTCAAGCTCAGGAGTCCATCTCTTGCTGTTCGTGTTTGTTGTATTGTACTTCTTTTTCACTATAATTCCTGCTGAGTCCTCTATCCAGTACTCTATTATGAAGGGGAATGACTCATTGTACAGAGAAAAGTAGAGCCTTACCTTCTCGCTTGTGTTGTATGTGTCCTTGTCTGTGTAGGCTGCTATCACTCCCCTGCATTCCCCTGTCCTGTTCTCTCCTGACTGGCTGCCGGTGTTCTGATCCGTATTATTCTCGTCCTGGTCACCTTCACTATCCTTATCATCTGTATCTGAAGTGTTGGTTGTGTTTTCGGTCGTGTTTGTTTCATTATAATCCCCCTTGCACAATTGGTTCTCCTCTCCCGGAGAGCCCCCTGCTTCGCAGCTCTCCACCCAGCTGTTGTTGGGGCTGAAGAATTCCAGCGACTTTCCATTTCCGTCAGCAAGGCTGTCATTATAAGAGACGCTGTCCATCAAGTGATTGCTGCGATTGTAGATATAGACACTGTCTCCTCCATTGTTGAGTCCCTCTCCGATGGACGCGCCTGCTGAATAGATGCTTGCATTGGAATCCGGTCTGATTTCTGAAGAATTGAAATCCTTCTCAGTGATCAGCGCGTATGCATTGTTGTTTTTACTGTGATTGAGCATTACAAGTGTGTTATTGGAGTTATTATCTGCTATCACCCAATCTGTTAGGTTTTTCTCTTGCCCATCAGGGAAATATATCTCTACGAATTCATTATCCTCGCTACCTCCTTCAGGATCATACATGATCTCATTTATCCTCACGCTAACAGCGCTGGTCACAACTGGCGCGGCCAGCAGGGCAAGGATAACCATCCCGAAAAACATTGCATGTCTCATGCGGTTCTTTAAGGCCTGCGGTTTTTATATGGGTTTCCAGCAGAAAACAGGCATTATTGCGGGGGCCCCGCAGGGATTGCGGAAGAAACAGAAACACTGCGGAATGCTTTTAAAGTGAAGGAAAGGATTTCGGTGGTTGCGGAAACAGGTTCTGGAGAGGCTGTGGATGGTTTTTGTGAGTTGTTTCGGGAGGGCTTTGAGGTGTGGGCAATACCAACTTTATGTTATGTCGATTTCAGCAAAATACATTGGTATTGCCTCTTATGGTTTTACTGTCCTGTTCTTATTCTTCCTCTCCATCACTCCATACTCCCCCGATCTCTTTCCTGCAGAATATGCATTTGCCATCTCTTATGTTGTTGCTCACGATGCCGAATCCGCTCCTGCCCACAAGGAGTTTCCCGCAGCCGGGGCAGTAGGTGTTGGAGTCCTTCTCTGAGATTATGTTGCCCACATAGACATTCTTCAGGCCCGCTTTCAGCGCTATGTCTTTCGCTTTGCTGAGCGTCTCCTCAGGTGTGGGGGGGATGTCCTTCAGCTTGTACATCGGGAAGAATCTTGAGAAATGCAGCGGAGTGTCCTTTCCGAGCTCATTTACTATCCAGTTGCACATCTCCCTTATCTCTTTCGGGTCGTCATTCTTTGTGGGGATGAGCAGGTTCGTTATCTCCACCCACGTGCCTATGTTCTTGATTCTCTTCAGTGTGTCCAGCACCGGCTCCAGCCTGGCGCCGCACTCTTTGGTGTAGAACTCCCTGTTGAATCCCTTAAGGTCTATGTTCGCGGCGTCTATTATGGGATAGAGCTCGGCTGCCGGCTTCTTCTCTATATATCCGTTCGTGACCATGACATTCTTCAGCCCTTCATCCCTGGCGAGCAGCGCGGTGTCAAGCACGTACTCATAGAATATTGTCGGCTCTGTGTAGGTGTAGCTTATGGACCTGCAGCCTGCCTGCGTGGCCTTCTTGACTATATCTTTCGGCATTGTTTCAGGCACAGGGAAATCCTCAGGTCCGGCCTGGCTTATCTCCCAGTTCTGGCAGTGAGTGCATTTCAGGTTGCAGCCTGCTGTCCCTATTGACATGCTCTCTGTTCCCGGCAGGAAATGGAATAACGGCTTCTTCTCTATCGGGTCTGCGTGCGTGGAGACGCTCTTGCCGTATGAGAGGCTGTATAATCTTCCGTTCCTGTTCTCCCTCACCCTGCAGATGCCTCTCTTCCCCTCTGATATCATGCAGTTGTGCGGGCAGAGACGGCATTGCACGAGCTTTTTCTTCTCGTCCTTCACTCCCCAGTGCTTTGCCAGCTTCATATGCTGATATTGAGAGGGATGGATTTATAAATTTAGCGCAGGGCGGGCATCAGGGATAATATGCAAGAAAGATCAGTAAGGCCTGTGCTCCGGATGTTCCCTTATCCTCTGCAGCCTGGACAGGAAGGAGTCTTCGTATCTTTCCATGAACATCTCTGCCATCTCATATGCAGTCACCATGTGCATCTTTTCTGTGGGCGTGAAGAATATGCTTCCCTCCCTGTTATTATCCCTCACTGAAGGCCATTGTGCCTTAACAAAACCGTTGTCCACCATGAGCCAGTGGAATGGGTGGGATATCCATCCTGCGCTGTAGGCGCTGAACCCCTGCTGTTTGAGGGATCTCTCGGCTTCCCTGCAGATGCTGGTGCAGCCCTTCTTCATCTCGCCATTGTTCCTGAATGGCGTATCATATGCTGAAGGGTCGGTCAGGGCATTGATGACATTCAGGACGTAAGGCATCAGTTGACTGCCGGAGCATATCTCCAGTGCAGAGTCCGCTGTGCCATTGTTTGATGGAGGATTCTCCTGATTCGCTTCTCTGCTTCCGGCCATGGATTCAAGAGGAGAATAGCCTGTTCCTGCAGAAGTGGGTGAGATTGTCCTTGGT
>JAWOBY010000035.1:0-18843 GCA_046484055.1 Candidatus Woesearchaeota archaeon
ATAATAAATAAAATTATTGGATGATGTTTGCATGCTTTTTTCGGTCGTTATGCCCGCAACCACACAATTCCGCAAATCTATAAAACATATTTTTATTTGAAAATTGCGCAGGGTTTAAAACCCCGCACTTTAGTGCGCAATGACCAAAAATGGAACATTTTTGGCACGCCAGAAACCTTTTGTTTCTGAGCGTTTTCAAATCCAAAAACTCGCCTGTCAAGGCGAGGAGCGTAAAACTCCGCCCTTTAGGGCGGAGATACTTAAAATGCGGGCATTTTAAGGCCTGCAAATCCGAAACGATTTGCAGTAGCTCCGAGCGGCGAGTTTTTGTTATTTTTGGAATTAAGAAATTATGAAGTTTTTTTGTTGGTGCAGTATTCACAGGCTTGCATTATTGATGGTCAAATTTTAAGTCTTACTTGCAAATTTTTTGCAAGTCTGAAAATCCCTGACTTTAGTCGGGATTTTCCATACAAACAGCGTTAAATCCTCAACTTGAAAGAAGAGGTATTGCGCTGTTTGTAATAAACAAAATAAATAAATATGTCCTTTGATTTGAACCCCTTTATGGAAGATGATTATGCTGGGGGTGGGAGGCGTGAATATGATCAGTCTTCTGAGGGTTTTCTTGAAGACAGTGTCATTAAGGAAAGCATGAATGAGAGCCTGAAAAGGGAGCCTATCTTTATTTATTCCATGGATGTTGATAAGAGAAAACTTCTGGGCAGCAGGGAAAAGGAAGCTTTCATGGAGCTTGACAGCAGGAGGCGCGCTTTAGTGCATGAGATGAAGAGATTCCCTGATATCTATGACACAGCGAACAGGAACGGCAGGGAAAAATACATAAGAAAGGACATGGAGGAAGACAAGGCGACCATCCCCCATGAGAATCTTGACGGTCTGATTGCCTCATTCAAGTCAGTGTGTGAAGAATACAATGGCAGCGGCAGGGCCAAAAAGCTTAGGAATCTGAGGGGAAGGCTGGACACTCTTTATGCAAGCATGGTTGAGCAGGAAAATTACATAATTGAATCAAACCTCAGACTGTCGATGAAAGTGGCATCTCATCAGAGAAAACATACTGACCCCCTCCTCCCTGACATTATACAGGAGGGCAATACAGGACTGATGAAAGCGGTGTGGATGTTTGACTACAGGAGGGGGTTTAAATTCTCAACTTACGCGCTTTGGTGGGTCTACCAGTCAATGAAAAGATACATTGATGAGAACAAGGGGACAGTGAAAACGCCTGTGTATGTTTCAGAGCTTAAGAGGAAAGTGAAATCAGCCAGAAGGCAGATATCTGCAGAGGATCAGGAGGATATTGACACGATATGCGAGATCAGCGGACTGGAGGAGAGGCAGGTGCGGAAAGCCATAGGGAGTATCAAGACAGTCTCGCTTGAACATCAGATATCGGAGAATGTCACCATAGGGGATTCTATCAGCAGTGATGAAAGGACTGACGAATACGCGCTCAATACTGAAAGGAGGGACAAACTGAGCGGTGTTATATCCAGTGTCTTGACACCCAATGAAGAGAAGATAATCAGGAGGAGATTTGGTCTCAGCGGCAATGGTGATTATGATGAGCAGAAGACACTGCAGGAGATAGGCGAGGAGCTGGGAGTGTCAAGAGAGAGAATAAGACAGATAGTGGAAAGATCCCTCAAAAAGATGAGGAAGAAGGAAGGGCACAGCCTGGAAGGCCTCCTCTGAGCTGTTCCGGCAGGATGCTGGCAGGATGCCTTGAGCCGGAGCGAAAAGGGATAGAAATATTTATAAATAATTTTCTTTTCTTCAGATTTTCATGGCCAAGCCAAAGCATGTAGGCATCATTCTGGACGGCAACAGGCGTTTCGCCAGAAGGCTCATGATGGAGCCCTGGAAGGGCCACGAGTATGGCGTTGAGAAGGTGAAGAAGCTCGTCGGCTGGTGCAGGAACAACGGGATAAGGGAGCTGACTCTTTACGCTTTATCCATGCAGAACTTCAACAGGCCAAAAAGGGAGTTCGATTATCTCATGGGCCTGTTCGAGAGATCATTCAATGAATTTGCTGAAAGTGATGAGGTGCATGAGAACAAGGTAAGGTTGAAGGTCATCGGAAGGCCGCATCTCCTGCCTGAGAAAGTGCAGGAAGCCATAAGGAAAGCTGAAGAGGCAACAAAGGATTACGATTCCTACTTCCTCAATCTTGCGGTCGCTTACGGAGGGAGAGAGGAGATAATCGATGCTGTGAAAAAGCTCGGAAGGGACATCGAGAGCGGAAAGCTCAAGCCCGATCAGATAAACCAGGAGCTTTTCGCGCAGAACCTGTACATGGAGGACAATCCCGACCTTATAATAAGGACCGGAGGCGAGCAGAGGACATCGAACTTCCTGATGTGGCAGTCCAATTATGCTGAATGGCTCTTCATTGAGAAGCCGTGGCCTGAATTTGAGGAAGAGGATTTTCTCAATTGCATTTCTGATTATGAGAACAGGCAGAGAAGGTTCGGTAAGTAAATCTTTTATTAGGCCATCTATTAGGCCATCATCCGGGTTCATTTGAGGATAAAAAAAGAGGTGAATATGATGTTCAGTCTGAAAGGGAAGACTGCTGTGGTCACCGGCTCCAGAAGGGGCATAGGAAGAGCCATAGCGGAAAGGCTCGCTTATGCGGGCGCGGATGTTGTTATTTCTGACATCGATCAGGAGGACTGCGAGAAGACAGCTAAAGAGATAGGGGGGCAGCACGATGTGAAGGCTGTCGCTGTGAAGTGCGATGTGAGCAGCAAGGATGACGTGGACAGCCTGATAAGGAAGACAGTGGAGATATTCGGGAAGATCGACATACTGGTCAATAATGCGGGCATATTCATGCAGAAGCCTTTTATGGAGTATTCTGAGGAGGATTTTGAAAAGCTGCTCAGCATAAACCTTAAGGGGATGTACCTCTGTTCGCAGGCCGCTGCAAAGGAGATGGCAAAGAACAAATATGGTAAGATAGTGAGCATAGCTTCAGTGGCGGGCATGGTCGGGTTCTCAAACGCTTCCGCATACTGCGCGAGCAAAGCGGCGATCATAAACCTCACAAGGGAGATTGCAATGGAGCTTGCTCCTCACAAGATAAATGTGAATGCGGTCGCGCCGGGCGTGGTGGAGACGCCCATGACAGACTTCGTGAGAGAGGACAAGAGCACATATGAGTCCATACTTGCGAACATACCATGGAACAGGCAGGGACAGCCTTCTGACATAGCCAACGCGGTGCATTTCTTTGCTTCAGATGAGGCGGATTATGTCACAGGCCAGACATTGCCTGTTGATGGCGGCTGGACGATACACTGAGAACATATCAAAGAACATATCAATAATGTGTTCATTGAGAATGTGTTGAATGCTGCAGCGCCGGATACAGCATCGCAGTCTTTCTGCAACATCTGCTTGTTTTTTTGATAATTTCCGCTGTTCCTGACCAAAAAATATAAAAGTCAGAGAAAAATATAGTATAGAAAATACACTAAACAGGATATATATTACCCGCAGGATACGTGCGGTATGATGTGGAATATATTATCCATGCCAGGGGGTGGTAAGGTGTTATCAGGAAAAAATACAGTTCCGGTGTTTCTTGCGCTTTTTGCAGTCCTGCTTCTCGCAGGATGCCAGGCTCAGACCGGCGATACAGCGGATGAGACGATAGTGGGTGGAGAGACAGCAGGGGATGAAGCGGATGATTCTGGTTCTGTGGAAACAGGATCGGATAAAGGGACGATAAGTTTCGGCCTGCCTCCATGGCCCGGCGTGACTGTCAAGACAGCAGTCGTGAAACAGATACTTGAGGAGAAAGGATACACTGTCGAGAGCAATGAGCTTGATGCGGGCATAGTATATGCGAGCCTCGCGCAAGGCGATCTTGATGTCCTTCTCGCGGGATGGCTGCCTGTCACTCACAAGGATTACTGGGAGCAGCATGGCGACAACCTTGAGAAGGTGAGAGTCAATGTGGATGAGACATGGCTCGGTCTTGCGGTCCCGACATATGTCTATGAGGACGGAGTGACATCAATCAATGACCTCAATGAGAATGTTGACCTGTTCGACGGGCAGATTATCGGCATAGAGCCCGGCGCCGGGATAATGCAGTCTACAGAGGAGGTGATGGATACCTACAGCCTTGATGATTACGAGCTCGTGTCCAGCAGCACGCCTTCCATGATGGCTGAGGTGGATGCTTCTGTCAGGCAGGAAGAGCCGGTGGTATTCACCATCTGGGAGCCGCACTCCGCTTTCGCGAAGTTCGACATAAAGAAGCTTGATGACCCCGAGGAGATATACGGCGGGGGAGATGTGGTCTACACCATCACAAGGGATGGCTTCAGCGACGAGTATCCTGAAGTCTACAGCTTCCTTGAGAACTTTGAGGTCACGCCGGACACGCAGAGCGAGTGGATCCTTGAATACAGCGACAAGGAAAGAGAGCCGGAAGCTGTCGCAGAGGAATGGATCAGCAACAATCAGGACAAGGTAAACCAGTGGTGGCCTGAATCCTGATCTTTTCTTTTTGTTTTCTTTTTGATATTGTCTTCCTGCCTGTGATGAGCAGGATACAGGAACTCATAAAATTTCAGGCGAGCTGAACAAATGACAGGGAGCAAGGGATCACAGATAGTTGAGGTAAGAGGTCTTTACAAGATTTTCGGCGATTCTGTAGGCGATGCCCTGAAGCTGGCAGAGAAAGGTCTTTCAAGAGACAGCATAAAGAAGAGGACAGGGCAGCTCGTTGCGCTCAAGAACATAAGCTTCAGCGTGAAGGAAGGCGAGATATTCGTCGTGATGGGGCTTTCAGGCAGCGGGAAGTCCACACTTCTCAGGTGCATGAACCGGCTGATAAGCACTACCAAAGGACAGGTTCTGATAGGAGGGGAGAGCATACCTGACATGGATTCCAACTCTCTCAGAGGGCTGAGAAGGAAGAAGATAACAATGGTCTTCCAGCATTTCGGCCTCCTGCCCCACAGGACCATACTGGGCAATGTCATGTTCGGCCTGGAGATACAGGGTGTCAGCGAGGAGGAGAGGAGGAAGAAAGCGGAGAAAGCCGTCAGGATGGTGGGGCTTTCGGGATGGGAGCATAACACCGCGGCTGAGCTGAGCGGCGGCATGCAGCAGAGGGTCGGCCTGGCGAGAGCGCTCGCCACAGAGCCTTCGATACTTCTTATGGACGAGCCTTTCAGCGCTCTTGACCCCCTCATAAGGAATCAGATGCAGGACGAGCTGCTGAAGCTGCAGGATAAGATGAAGAAGACTATAATATTCATAACGCATGATCTTGACGAGGCTCTGAAGCTCGGCGACAGGATAGCGATACTCAATGAGCAGGGGGAGATTGTGCAGATGGACACCCCTGAGAACATAGTCATGAAACCTGCCAGCACTTTTGTCAGGACATTCGTGCAGAAGGTAGACAAGCAGAATGTCATAAGGATAGGCACTATAATGAAGAGGAAGAAGGCAGGGAAGAAGGTGCCATCGCGATCAGGAAGAGAGGCTGTTAAGAAAGTCAAAGGCAGGAAGAAAACGAAGGGCAGGGATGTGCTGGACAAGGACATGACCATAAACCAGGCCCTTCCGCTGCTCCTCAAGAGCAAAAGGCCTGTTCCTGTAGCGGATGAGGAGAACAGGATAGTGGGTGAGATAACCAGAGAGAAAGTGATAAGGATACTGGAGGGGAAGAATGCTTAGCCAGGCGATAAGCCCGGGAGAGCTGATCGTGGATCTTGTGTTCTTCCTCAGGGAGAACATAAAATGGCTCTTTGACGGCATCAGGATAATCATAGATTCCATGGTGTCATCCTCCATAAGCGGGCTGAACTGGCTCCCTCCTGCCGCGCTCATCATCATAGTCGCCCTGGCAGCGTGGAGGACAGCGGGAAAGAAAGTGGCTCTCTTTTCTGTCCTGGGGCTGGGGGCCATATTATGGATGGGCCTTTGGACTCCGACCATACAGACTCTCTGCCTTGTGATCGTGGCCACTCTCATAGCGGTGGTGGTGGGCATACCATTGGGCATACTCAAGGCGAGGTCAAAGAAAGCGGGTGTGCTGATGGAGCCGGTGCTTGATTTCATGCAGACGCTCCCGACTCTCATCTACCTTATCCCTGCTGTCCTGCTCTTCAGGATAGGCAATGTCCCCGGTGTTGTCGCGACCATAATATTCGCCATGCCGCCCGCCATAAGGCTCACAAGCCACGGCATAGAGCAGGTATCTAATGAGATGATAGAAGTGGGCAGGGCATTCGGCTGCAGCTCCAAGCAGCTGCTCTTCAAGATAGAGCTTCCTCTGGCACTGCCTTCAATAATGGTGGGCATAAACCAGACAATAATGCTCTCATTCTCCATGGTAGTGATTGCTGGATTCATAGGCGCGGCAGGCCTGCAGAAGATAATAATATCCGGCATAACAAGATACAATCTCGCGCCTGCTATTGACGCGGGCCTTGCGATAGTCATACTCGCGATAATAATAGACAGGACGACCAGGCTGGATCAGGGCTCTGGATCCGGCCGTCCGATCATCCGGCAGGTGAAGGACGGGATCAGGTATGTTGCTTCTTTATTGGGTTCATCGTCAGGAAGCAGGGCGAAATCTTCAGGAAGAAAATAATGTGATATATTTTCTCAAGCGATTTTAACCTAAAAAAAGAGTGAATGGGGCACTAACTGAGTATGGGCCCCCTATAATCAGGATTGATAAGGGATAAAAAACAATAAGATTTATAAATTAATTTTTAAATCAATAATAATATATTATGAGTGAAAACGAAAATTTATCGGATTATACTGAAATTAGATTAATTGTGGAAGAAGAATTTAAAGATGTAGTTGGAGAAGTGAAAAAATTTCCAAAATATACCACTCAAATCATCAATCTTGCTAACCAAAATGCTCAGGGAACAAGACCAAAAATAGTGGGCCAGTTATCAGAGCTGATACATGAATGCCCTATCAAGACTTTTAAGGGTTGGAAAGAGTGGTATGAGAAGAATTATCCTGACGCAATAGATAAAGCAACAGTAAGGGTCAGGGGGATGATTAAACAACTAAGAGAAGCTATAGCAAAAATAGATGATGATATGGTTAAAGAATGGGTTGAAGATTTAGTTATCACAAAAACCGCAGAGGGTTTAGTGATTCAGGAAGCAATTCTCAAAAATATTGCTGAAAGATTGGGAAAAGAATGGGTTAAAGCCACCCCTCAAGACGAAAGTAAAAATATAGATGGGTATATTGGAGAAATACCTGTTCAAATCAAACCAAGCACTTATTTATCGAAAAAACCTACAGTAAAAAATGATATTGGGGCAGAAACAATATATTATAAAAAGACAACTAAATACCTGTATATTTATACTAAGATGATTTAATTTACAAAGTTAGATAATCTCATTGTTGCAAAATCGCCAGCAGTTTTCTCAATTTTAGGATTTTCAAATATGTTTTTATTAATATCCATTGATTTGTTAATAGAAATATCTTTTTGTGGTTCTTGTGAGTACGTCACTTTAAATTCATTATCTCCATTCTTTTCTACATTTTTTAAATCATTAAATAGAAGATTGAGTTCTTGTCTTGTCATAACTTTAAACCCATAATATTTATTTGTGTATTTCAATGGGCATTTCTCTTCTTCTCTTTTTTTAACAAATTTTAAATGTTTTTTTATTCTTTCACGATTAATCTTATTTGAATACTCTTTAATTGCATCAACTCTCTCTAAAATTGTGTTCTTGAAATTAGAATCTATCTCTATTCCTATGCTATTTCGAGCACTGGCCATTGCAGCTAGCATTGTAGTTCCAGTTCCTAAAAATGGGTCTAAAATTATATCCCCTTTTACTGAAAACATATTAATCAATCTATATGCAAGCTCAAATGGATATGCAGCACTTCTGTCCCTTGTTTTTTCATCTTTTGATTTCTGAAGTACACCATTTAACCCCTCCCAAATATCACTAAACCAAACATTTCTTTCTTCCCAGAAAAAACTACTCTCCTGTCTGTTACTTTTTTCATCAGCTTTCTTAAACTCTCTCTTCCCTCCTTTTCTAAAAATCAATATATATTCATGTTCTAGGGTTACATATGCTCCAGGCGGCATCATCCCGCTTCCCATAAATTTATTAGGGGAATTAGTAGTTTTTTTCCATAATATTTTTGGTAAAGATGAAAAACCGATGTTTATACAATGGCTCGTTATTCTTGAACTACTTGAATATAATTTAAAATTCCCATTTACTGTTCTTGTTGCATCTCCAATATTAATACAAACAATCCCTCCAGGTTTCAAAACCCTGTAAACTTCATCCCATACCTTATCTAACTCTTTATTCATTAATTCAAAAGCAGTGCTCCCATCTTTGTTATTTAGAGCATCCCTTATTGCAGGATTTTGTTCAGAAAACATTTCATCCCACATCCCGATCATTGGATAAGGGGGGGATGTAATCATTAAATCTACGGAATGATCTCCTAATTCATTGATTTTTCTTGCATCCTGGAATAATATTTTATGTTTTGTTATCATCTTATCCATTTTTAATATAATCCTTCAACATTGGCTCTAATACTTCCCAAACTTGTTTTTTATTCTTTTTAAGTTTGTAGATAAAGTCCTGCCAAATATTCCGGTCTCCCCGAAAAGAAATTAATGTTATATCACTCCCTTTTTCCATATTTATCTAAAAATACAACTGATATATAAAGTTTTCTAAGAATATAACTGTACTATTGTATAACTAAAATTTATTTTTGAGAACTGTTTTGTGGCCCAGGGCCATTTCACATCTCCTTCTCATACACCTCTCCTTTAGGCCCGTTCTCAGCGAACACCTGTGCCTGGAACTTGTACAGGGTGTTTTCAGGATCCTTCCATGCATCCTGCTCCAGGCCTGCCTTTATGCATATGTGCTTCAGGAACTCGTGTGCGTCCCATCCCCACTCAACAGGCACCTGCGGGAGGAGAAGGCCTGAGCCGGACTTCCCTTTCAGTATCAGACCGTCACTGCCTATCTCTATCTTTTCAGGATGTTCTTCAGGACTGCCGCTTATCTTTTCAGGGACTGTCAGAACAGATATCTCGATGATGATCTCATCAAGCTCTTCCTCTTTCATTGGCGGGAATCTCGGATCCTCGAATGCTGCCGCCCTTGCGGCCTCGAACACCCCCCTGTACAGTTCATGCATCGGTTCGGGGAATCCTATGCAGCCGCGCAGGGCCTTTCCTGTGCCTGTACCTGTTGTATCGCTTTCCTCGCTCTCCTTATAGATGCTGACGAACACGCCCTGCTTTTCAGAGAATTCCCTGTGATCATCAAGCTCAATGCTTTCTTTTGAGAAGTATGTCTCTATGGACTTTCTGGCCAGTTCCACAAGCTTCCTGCCCTGTTCCGGACTGAACATCTTGATTTACCGCTTAACCGCTTATCCTGCACTCATTTAGCGGCTTTGGCAAATGCCTTTTTTGCCTTTTCGCCCTCTTTTTTGAGCCTGTCTGCAGCCTCAAGGAGCGCTTTCTTGGGATCCTTGCCGTTGGTCTCCACAATCATCTTCGGGGCTGTGGCATTCGGGTTCTGGGTGGTGTAGGCTGCTGCCTTCACATCATCATCGTTCCACAGCTCTTTCCTCAGGGAGTTGCATAATGTGGCGTCCTCGCCTGAGACCTCGAATACAAGCCTTTTCTTGTCGTTTTCAAGAACATTTATTTCCATTCTGAAGCACCATCAAGCTGGGATTACGAGTCATTTATAAAGCTTTTTGTTGCCTTCTCCAGCCCATATTGCCGGGCCCACCATAACATTTATAAAAGGCCTCTTTTTCCTTTGTGTTATAAGATGGCAGAAGCTGAATTGAAGGAACTTAAGGAATTGAAGGCATTCAACAGATGGGGGACAAAGGAGATTGTCGTAGAGGACGACGGCCTCAGGGATTGTATAAACCTGTCCCCAAGAATCGTTCCCAGGAGCGGAGGGAGACACAGGCAGCGCTTCCACAAGTCAAGGGCATTCATAGTCGAAAGGCTCATAAACAAGGTGATGGGGCCGGGCCATAAGAGCAAGAAGCATTTCAAGAGTTCCGGTAGTTTGACAGGCAAGTCCCAGACAGCTTACAGGATTGTTGAGGGCGCTTTCAATCTGATTGAGCAGAAGACAAAAAAGAATCCTGTTGAGGTTTTTGTCAAGGCGCTTGAGAACGCCGCGCCGAGAGAGGAGATAATAACCATAGAGTACGGCGGCGCCAGATACCCCAAAGCTGTGGAAAGCGCGCCTCAGAGAAGGATTGACATAACATTGTCGCTGATGACGCAGGGGGCATACCAGAAATCATTCAATGCCAAAAAGAGCATTCAGGAGACTCTTTCTGAGGAGATCATGAACGCTTATAACATGAGCAGTTACTCAACGGCCATCTCAAAGAAGCTTGAGACAGAAAGGCAGGCTGACTCCAGCAGGTAAGGAGGATTTTAGGGGATTTTCTTTCGGATGATTCTTTTTGTGTTCTTATGTATCCTGTACTTATGTAAATGTATGGTATCTTGTAACACATACTACATCTCCCCTGCCGTTCAGTCCCTACCAGCGGGCCCCATCGCTTTTGTATGGAATCCTTATACTGCATTCATCAGGATCCACTGTGCTGCCGCGCAGGGGGCACGCAAAGGCCTTTCCGCTTTCAGTCCTGAAGAACGCAGTGTCGCCTTCAAAATAATATGCTGATGCTGCGGATGTTTCCTGTCCTGTGTACTGGCATGTGCCGTTTACGCATTCATAGGGGAACTCGCATTCATAGTCATAATTGCATGTGTCCCTGAAGCCCCTGTCCGGATAGTCCCTCTTGTCTTCAGAGCCGCAGGCCGCGCACATCACAGCTATGCTGCCCACTGATATCATGCTCTTTATGATTTTACGCACTCTGGTGTCCAGCCCTGCCATTGTAAAACCCCCTCATCTCTATCATGATAATGTAAATGAAGTATAAAAAACTTTCTGCGCAGCTTATGGGCGGACAAGTTTCAGCTTATGTCCCCTATATTCCTGTTGGATTCAGCACATGAACTTCTCTTTCTCCACACTGCTTATGATCTCATGCTCCTCCACTTCAGCGAAGTCTTCAAGCGTATGCCTGAAACTGACAAGATCAGCCATGCTGCTGAAGTATGCCTCTGCCATGAAGCTTCCATCTCTTGTCCTGCTCACCGTGTTTATGTTATGGCTCTCCTTAAGGAATCCCTTCAGCCCTTCCTGCGTGTCGTTCTTCTTTCCTGAAGGCCTTATTATGAAGAACGAGCTGATGGGGTAGCCGAGCTTCTCAAAGTCTATTATGGAGCAGCACTTCATGACATAGCTGCTGTTTATCCTCTTCAGCAGCGCTGCCGCGCTCAGGGGGTGGAGCTTCATCTTTTCAGCGACTTTTGCTGTCTTTGTCCTTGAGTCCTGCCTCAGCATTCGCAGTACTGCAATCTCTTTTTCCTTTGTTTTCAGGTCCTTTGTTCTCAGGGGGTGTTTTTCCATGCAGGAGGGTAATACTCTTTTTTTTATATGAGTTTCTGAAAATTTTCGGAAATGATTCAGACATCGCGGAAGATTTCCGGCAAACATGTGCAACCCTTCCAATGATTTAATACACAACATTGAATACAATACACAGCATTAATCACTAAACCCTGATGAAAAATACCGCCATCTTTTTGATGGATAGATAAATTTATAAGCTGTTCTCACAGCCGCAGTGCTATTGAAGACAGACTAAAAATCTGAGATAAAAACTGGAACAAAAATCGGGGTGAAATATCATGGATGAGATAAAAGCAGAAGACCTGGACCCGCAGCAGTTCATAGAGGATAAGGTAAAAGATATATCTGACATGGTAGGAGATGGTTATGCGATAAACGCGCTTTCAGGAGGTGTGGATTCATCAGCGGTCACAATGCTCGGGCATAAGGCGCTGGGTGAGAAGCTCCTCACATATTTTATCGACAACGGTCTGATGAGGGAAGGCGAGCCTGAAAGGATCGTGTCATTATTCAATGATCAGATGGGGGTGCCAGTGCAGTATATTGATGCGCGGGATGAGTTCTTCAGCGCGCTCAAGGGGGTCAATGACCCTGAAAAGAAAAGGGAGGCGGTCACCCAGACATTCTACAAAGAAGTTTTCGGCAGGCTTGTCAGGGAAAGCGGAGCAGGTTATCTTCTGCAGGGCACAATACTCACGGACATAGATGAGACTGTCGCAGGATTTAAGAGACAGCATAATGTTTTTGAGCAGCTGGGCATAGACCCTCAGGAAACATTCGGCTATGCAATCATAGAGCCCTTGATTCAGCTGAGGAAAGACGGGGTAAGGAAAGTTGCGGAAGCTTCCGGCCTGCCTGAGGAGATATACAACAGGATGCCATTCCCCGGCCCTGCGCTTGCAGCGAGAGTCATAGGAGAGGCGAACAGGAAAAGGGTGGATACAGTAAGAAAAGCCACAAGCATAGTGGAGGAAGAGCTGGAAGAGACAGGGGCATTCCAGTACATGGCCATACTCCATAAGGATAAGGTCACAGGAATCAGGGATGATAGAGGGGAGCCGAAGAGGGATTACGGCCTGCAGATAGAGGTCAGGTGCTGGGACAGCATCGATGCGAGGACAGCGACACCAACAAAGCTCTCTTATGAGAAAGAGATGTGGGTGGCTGAAAGGATAATCCATGAGGTGCCGGGTGTAGTGAGCGTGACATACAACAGGACACCAAAACCGCCGTCCACTATTGAAGCCATCTGATGCTAGTATAACAAACAAAATCTTGAAGGGTTTAGACTCTTTAATCACCACTATCCATTCATCATTTTTTTTGTTTGTTATACTATAGTGTATAAAAAAATATTTAAATGCAGGCCTGTTGTTAATCCATATGGCCAATCAACAGCTGGTTAATTACATCAGGAACACAGAAAAGACAGGATATTCTGACAGGAAAATCAAGAAGAGGCTTCTCAAGGAGGGATGGAAAGAGAAAGATATTGATGATGCCATAAAGGAGATAAAGCAGGGCGGTGAGAAGAAAGCGCCAGAAAAGCCCCCCGAGAAGCCCAAGGAAACGCCTGCACAGAAGTCTGCGCCTGCACAGCCGGGACAGGAAGCCTCAGCAAAGCCAATAAAGAAGAGGAATCCTGCTCTTGCACTCATATTCTGCATTATCACAGCGGGAATATACGGGATCTACTGGCTTGTTTCAACCACAAAAGAGCTGAGGAGGAACACTGGCTCAGCACCTAATCCTTGGCTTGTGATACTTTTCCTTGTTCCTGGGGTGAATATAATCGTGGGCCTGATATATGCCTGGAAGTACAGCAAGGCCATAAATGAGCTCACAGGATTCAGCAAGCCGCTGCTTTTCATACTCTGGATAATAATCTCTCCTGTTGCCATGGTGCTGGCCCAGATCCAGCTCAACAAGAAAGCGGTATAGAGAGTGTGATCAGGACTTTTTTCTAAAATGCTGGAATAAGGCCTTCTCAAGCCCTTAAAACGAAAAAATTTTTAAAGAGGTGCTGCCTTAAAAGGCTCTCATGGCCAAGAAATGCATCATTTGCGGGGATAAGGCAGAGTTCTGCATAAAAGGCTCTTCAGAGTTCTACTGCAGGGAATGCGCTGAGGAGCAGTTCGGCGACATAAACATGCTGGTGAAGGTAGAGGAAGAGGCCCAGAAGCTCAAGAGGCTCGTGGATGAGAAAGTGAATGCCGATGAGGATGACGGCGTCCAGGATGAGGCCGTTCAGGATGAGACTGGCCAGGATGAGGGTGATGCAGGCCTGCCCTCCGGGGAAGCTGATGACGGAGAGGAGCATGACAAGGAAGGTCATCAGGCGGATGAGGCTGATCCTGCAGAAGAAAGATGAGCTGAAAGATCTTTGATTTCTCATTGATACAGGCTTTGATCGGATAAAAGGGGGGATATCCAAATGATAGACCAAACAGTGGAGGGCAAAAATGATACATCACATAAGGAAACTGTTCGACAAGGTGGGGAATGATGATGAGACTCTCAAGTGGATAAGGGAGTTCAGCTCCCATGATGGCATTTTCGCTGTGCTGAAAATCAGCGGGGCATCTCTCAGGGATTATTCAGGCACGATAAGCGAGGATCTGGCTATGCTCTCCAGGCTTGACCTCTACTCTCCTGTCATATACGGCTGGGGTGATGCTTTCACCAAAAAGCTGAAGGAGAACGGCATCAAAAGCAGGAATCACAATAGCGGAGTCAGGATAACAAGGAAAGAGGAACTCCCCATTCTTGAGGAGATAGCTGACGAGCAGGGAAGCCTTCTTGAGGAGGAGCTGCACAACAGGGGAGCGGATTCCGAGATACTCTACAATGTATTCTTCGCATCCATGAAAAATCTTAAAGGGATAAAGTATGAGCATCGCACAGGCGAGGTCACAGAGGTTGATGATGAAAGGGTGAATGAATGCATCAATAAGGGCAGTTTCCCTCTTATCCCCCCGCTCGGTTATGATGATGATTCCAGGCTCATGAACATCAATGCTGACTCAGCCGCAAAGAGCCTTGTCATGGCCATGCTGCCGAGAAAATACATAATGGTCACCGATTCAGGAGGGATAAAGGACAGCGCCGGAAATCTGATCCCTGAAGTATCAATAAGCAGGGATTATGGCACTCTGACCAGAGGTGATGAAGGGGAGTGCATCGTAAGCGGGGGCATGAAGCTCAAGCTTGACGAGACCAAAAACCTCATAGAGAGCGTCGCGCCTTACCGCAATCTTGAGGTGCAGATAGCGCACCCCTCCAATCTCCTGCAGGAGCTGTTCACAGACAAGGGAAGCGGCACGTACATAACTCAATGAACCTGGGGGGGCCTCAGCAGACTCCCAATCCTGCAGTATCCTGCAGTATTCACAACAGCACACCACCCATATCAATAATTTTATAAAGAATTTCTTATTTTTGAGGTTCATGGTCATAAATTCAACCCTCGCCAGCGAGCCGGTCATACAGGGCATAACAAGCCTGGTGAATACCTTCAAGGTTCTTGTGGGCGGTGTGGTCGGGCTCTATATCCTGATGTTCATATGGCGTGTCTACACCTACAAGAGGAACAGGAGATTCTTCAAGAGAATCAGGAGAGACATAGTGAAGATGACATCCGCGCTTGAAGAGACACAGGCGGAGATGAAAGGGATGAAGAGGAAGATTGACAGGATAGAGGAAAACGCACAGGGCAGGAAAGGCAAAAGCAGGACCGCTTCAAAAAAGAAGACAGAAAGAAAGAGGAAGACAGAAGGAAAGGCAAAGTCCGGAACCGGAAGAAAAAGAAAGGGATGATCAGGGGAAGTATCAGGCAGAAGTGAATGCCATGGATTTCAAAAAAGAGATAATAAAGGTGCTCAGGAAGACCATAGACGAGGTAAAGATAGACGAGTCCATGCTTGAAGTGCCCCCGCATCAGGACATGGGCGACTTCACGCTTCCGTGCTTCACATTCTCAAAAGAGCTGAAGAAGAGCCCTGCGGACATAGCGCAGGACATGGTAAGGAAGATAGTGCTCAGGAAGCCTGTCCGGCGCGTTGAGGTCAAGGGGCCTTACCTCAATTTCTTCATAGACAAGACGATGATGGCGGAGTCGATCGCTTCCGAAATATCAAAGCAGAAGGATAAGTACGGGAGCGCCGCAGGGCAGTCAGGCGGAAAGGCAGAAAAGGGTTCAGGGAAAGAGAAGGTCATGGTTGAGTATCCTTCTCCGAACACCAACAAGCCGCTGCACCTCGGCCACATAAGGAATATGCTCATAGGCAATTCTGTCTCAGAGACAATAGGCTTTCTCGGCGGCAAGGCGGTAAGGGCCAATGTCAATAATGACCGCGGCATCCACATCTGCAAGTCAATGCTCGCCTACAGGAAGTTCGGCAGGGGGAAGAAGCCGGGCAGGAATGAGAAGACAGACCATTTTGTGGGTAAATGGTATGTCAAGTTCAATGAAGAGGCGGAAAAGAACCCCAAGCTTGAGGAAGAAGCGGCCGAGATGCTCAAAAGATGGGAGGATGGGGACAAGGATGTTGTGAAGCTCTGGAAGCTGATGAATGCATGGGCATACAACGGCTTTGAGGAGACATATGAAAGGCTGGGGATAAGCTTTGACACGTACTATTATGAGAGCGATTATTATTGCAGGGGGAAGGACATAGTGAAGAAGGCCCTGAAGGATAACAAGAGGTTCAGGGAAGAGGATAATGGCGCGATAAGCGTAAAGCTGGAGGACTTGGGCCTGCCGGACAAGGTATTGCTGAGAGGGGACGGGACTTCTGTCTATATGACGCAGGATATCTACCTCGCGGTGCAGAAGTTCAGGGATTATAAGCTTGACAGGAGCATATACGTCGTGGGCTCGGAACAGGACATGCACTTCAAACAGTTGTTCAGGATACTGGAGGTCATCGGCTACAAGTGGGCAGAGGAAGGCAGGCTCATACACCTCAGCCACGGGATGGTTTATCTTCCTGAGGGAAGGATGAAGTCAAGAGAAGGCACTGTCGTTGATGCCGACGACCTCATAGACGAGATGGTGAGAGTCGCGGAAAAGGAGATAAAAGAGCGCGACCCGAAGATAAGCAGGAAGGAGCTGAAGAAGAGGTCAGAGACGATAGGCCTCTGCGCCCTCAAGTTCTATATGCTGAAGACAGACCCAAAGAAGGACATGACATACAATCCTGAGGAATCCATAAGCTTTGAGGGGGAGACAGGGCCTTATGTGCAGTACACCTATGCAAGGATATGCTCAATAATGAGGAAGCACGGCAAGAGGATAAACCTGAAGGCGGACTTCAGGCTGCTCAAGGAACCGATGGAGATAACCCTCATAAGGCTCCTCCATGATTTTCCTTCAAGGGTTGAGGAGGCGCGCCATAATCTCAGGCCTTCTGTCATAGCCAATTATCTCATACAATTATGCCAGTCATTCAACAGCTTCTACCATAAGATACCTGTCCTGGATGCTCCGGATGAGAAGACAAAGAATGCCAGGCTTGTCCTGCTCAGGATGGTGAGGCAGGTCATCGCGAACGGCCTTGACCTTCTGGGAATAGAATATGTTGAGAGGATGTGAAATCCTGCGCTGTGAGAAGCGGTAACCATGGCCCTACATCGGTTTATAGTCCATCCTTGCTATGACCGCGTTCCTGGGACTGCCGTGGATTATTGTGTCTGAGATATGGGACAGCTTCTCTCTCCACCATGAGTTTTTGGGATTGTAGTTTTCCTGTAATGCCATCTGCGAATGCATATGCGCATTGAAGGTGTCCTCAATCTCTTTTGCTGTTATGTGTATGCTGAAATCATTGCCCCTGCTCATGCCGTAATTGGTCGCCTGTGATATGCCTGATGATTCATGTTCCTTCTTTCTTTTGTTTATGTAGTTGCTGGCGATGCTTTCAATGATCCCATCCGCATGCAGGCCTATTGACCTGTTAACCTGCTCATCTGAATGGCCCAGCTCCTTTCCCTTTGATTCAGCATACTGGACAAGCTCCTTATAGCAGTCATCAAAAAGCCAGTGGCTGATTATCTTTTCCTGCACTTCCTGCCTCATCCTTGTTTTCTGGTCTGATACATACTCGCTGAAGCCTCTTGAGCCTGTGTATTCATGTTTTGTTCCGAGATGCTCTTCCATTGCCCAGACTGCCCTGTCAATGGTCCTCATGTCATTTGTTGCTCCTGGAAGAAGATTGTTCCTGTCACTGCTCAGTATTGTGGAGAGATAGACATCAGCTGCAGCATCCACTCCTCTGGGGGGCTTGTATGCTATATTATTTGTGCTTTCGCAGAGCTGGTTGTATTCTGTATTGGTGAGGCTGTTGTTGATAATGTTCCTGTATGATCTGCCTGCTGATTCTTTGTCACTTCCGTGCAGGGTGTGGAGCATCCTCGCGTGATGCTTCAGGCCGTCTGCTGACTCATAAAGCAGTGAATCGCCTGCAGCAAGGTCTGAGAACCTTAAATCAGCCTTTATTGCCATCCTCTCTATGGCAGACACATCCCCACTTCTGGAGCTGTTTTCCACAGCTTTCTCTGAATGAGCCCTTAGAGTCTTTCCCAGTACGCCATGATAGAGCTTTCTGGCTGACTTCTGGGCCATTTTTTTAAGTCCCATCATTCCAATGGATCAGAGCCCATATATAAATGTTGTGTTTTTTATGACCATTGGGTGGTGGTTAAACTAGTTGGTTATAAGAGGCAAATTAAAGTGTTGGGTGGATTGTGAGGATCTGTTGGTTGATTTTGGGCTTCCTGGTTTAGGGGCTTTTTGTTTTTATAAATGGTTTTTACTGCTTCCGACACAAAATAGTAAAATTTAAATAATAGTTCTGATACATCACTTTTTTAGCTTATCATATGTGATGTAAAGATGGATACTTATAAATTAGCAAAGGACCTAGAGGGAATGCACACAGTTAAATCTGCCTCGAGAGAGCTTGGTGTAAGCAGGAGGACAGCAATAAATTACATCTCCAAGCTGAGGAAAGAGGGGCTGGTTAAAACAATATATGGCAGGGGCAAGAAAAGAGTATACAAGATAAGCACAACACCCGAAAAAGAAGAGGGAGTCAACCTGTATGATGTAATAAACAAGCATTCAAAAGTCAAAATCAGCGCTCCTTACAGGTACATAGTGCACAAAAAAATAACTGTTGAGGAAGTCATTGCCAGGGCTGTTGAAACAGGAAGATTCAGGCTCATTCTTGCCTCTCTCGGTCTGTTTGCCCATGTCAGGGACTGGCCAGGACTTCTTGAAGCAGCCAG
>JAWOBY010000050.1:0-69024 GCA_046484055.1 Candidatus Woesearchaeota archaeon
ACAGGAAGGGTCATGGTTAAAACAAAAAATTAATAAATAAGAAACCCTCTTTTCGGGGTTCAGATGGCTAAAAGAGGCAAAAAGAAGAGTTCAGGGCATGAATCCTCAAATATGATAAGCAGAAGCACTATAATTCTTTACGCTGCGGTCATAGTGATATTCATAGGGCTGGGCAGTGTAATAGCCACAGCCCAAGAGGAAAAAGGAGGGTGTGGATGCGGCTCATGCCAATGTGATCCCTGTTGTGGTATATTATACTCAACTTGCCGAGACTGTTGCGACATGTCAGGAAAAGGAGAACAACCACATTATCCAGGTTACGGGAGCGCCACACGAAGGGAAGCCTACTGCCAGGAACTCGGAACCCCCTCAACACCGCCAGAAGGAGAATGCACTCCGGGAGAGAAACAGGACTGCCCACTGCAGGAAGGTGTCTGCATGGGGACGAAAGAGAGATGCAAGGCGCTGGCGAATTATGATGATGTAGGGAACTGGCCCGGCTGCGAGGTAAGCGATTACAGGGAGAATGCAGAGTCAGGCGGAGCAACCTATGAGATGGATGAGAAGACATGCGACGGAGTGGATAATGATTGTGATGGTGACATAGATGAGGGCTGTGATGAGGACCATGACGGGTACTGCTCTGAAGACATGAGATGCTCAGGGTCAGAATATCATTGCGATGATGGAGAATGCACTGACTGTGATGACAGCAATGCCCAGATAAACCCCGGCGCGGAAGAGATATGCGATGCCGGCGGTGTGGACGAGGACTGTGATGATATAGTCAATGAAGGATGCTCATGCAGCCCTGTAGGCGCTGAGGAGGAATGCGACAAGACACAGGGAGTATGCGCAGAAGCGAAGCTTGTCTGCAAGAGCTGCGATGAATCAGGAGTGAACTGTGAAAGTAGCGAGCACATAAGCGAATGGTTCGGATGCGAGTATAATAAGATAGAGGGGTACCGAAAGGTTGAGACAGGCTCATGGTACTGCTCTGACACGCTTGACAATGACTGCGACGGGAAAACTGACTGCGAAGATGCAAGTTGCCTGCCATTCTGCCCTGTAACACCTCCATGAGGGGAATGCCTTTCTTTTAATCTTTATTTTCGGAAGGGAAAGATTATTATCTTTCAGCAAGAGAAAAAGAGCCTGTTCTGCCGCGTATCACTTTAGAATGATAAAAAACATTTAAATTAATAAGGCCAAATAAACCCTAAAACTACAGGAAAAACCAATGCTACAAAGAACCGCTTTCTTGTGGTTTCAGAAGGTGCTAGGATGAACCAACAGTTGATTAGTTACATACAGCAGCAGATAAAGAATGGTTACGACCTGAATTCCATAAGAAATTTCCTTCTCCAGCAGGGGTACAATCCTGATGAGGTGAATGAGTCAGCAGAGTTCGTCAACAAACAGAGGCTCTCATCATTGATCGAGTATGTCAAGTCCTCACTGAAACAGGGGAATGATCCTGATTCCATAAGATCGCAATTGTCCGCCTCAGGCTATGCGATGCCTGACATAAACGAGGCATTGAAGGAAGCGGGCAAGAGCTCCTCGAAGTTCCCTGTGAAAACATTGGTCATAGTTCTTGTAGCATTGGTTGTGTTTGGGCTCGGGTTGCTCTTCTTCTGGCCTTCAGGAGAGGCCGAAGAAGCAACCGGCCCGGACATGACAGAAGGAGGCGATACAGGATCACCCCGGCAGGACATGGCAGACGAGGAGGATACAGGAGATGATCTGGGATTCGATACAGAGAAGACAGTCAGCTTTGAAGATGAGGAAGATGACGGCACAGGAGAGGATGAAGGTTTTGAGACAGGAGAGACCAACCAATCACCTGATGAGAATATGACAGGGGAAGGGATAGAGACAGGAGGAGAGACGCAGGACGAGCTTGAGGAAGAGGATGCACAGGATGAATTTGAAGAGGTGTTCAGTGAAGAAAATGGAGGGGAAGAGAACAGCGCAGAAGACTCTGATTTCTCCTCAAAAACCTCGGATTTTGACAGCCTGATAGATGAAGCTTCTGATGAGGAGAACGTGGACAAGGCGCTGGAGCTATGCAAGAAAGAAGAGAATGAGATGTACAGGGATGCCTGTTACGACCAGCTCTCCAAGACATTCGAGAGCGTGGCGATATGCGAAAAGATACATGATCAGGCACTCCAGGACTCATGCTATCTCAGGGTAGTGCTGAAGAAAAGGGATTACAGCCTCTGCGAGAACATAGTGGATTCCAGTCTCAAGAGCTCATGCGAATCACTGCAGAACACCGCGCCGCCTGAGAACGCAACAACAGACGACCTTGCGGACCTGACAGTGTAAAAAAAATTATCAGATTAAAAGCAAACAATATAAAAACAGGAAGAACAGAAGGCCCATATACCGGACAGACTGATCAAACAGGCCGACAGCACAACAAGGATTTCAGTAAATCCGGCATAAGATTAAAATGATCGGAAAAAAGAGGTGCAGAAAGGCACAGGTGACTGCCTTCATACTGATAGGTATAATACTCATTGTGGCGGCGTCATTCTTCGCATACATAACCTACATCGCAAAGAGAGCGCCTTCTGAAGATGCTGTAACAGAGAATCTTCCTGAAAGCCTTGACAAGCTCTCCCTTGACAATCTTATGAGAACCTGCATAAAGAAAGCAGCGGATCCCAAACTCAAAAGTATCGCGAAATACGGCGGGACGCTGGATCCCGACCCCAACCAATACCGGCTTTATAATCATACCAGATACAGGTACCTCTGCAGGCAGGCGCCGGGATATTCAGATTGCGTAAATGCCCTTCTCACAAGGGAGAGCATGCAGAAAGAGCTCGAAGAGAATGTCAGGGGGGATGCAGTAAGCTGTGTGGATAAGGCTCTGAATTTCTATACAGAGAGGGGTTATGACATAGAGACCGGAAACGCGAGAACGAATGTTATAGTAGGGACTGATGACGTGAATGTCATCCTGATATACCCAGTGACCGCCTCAAAAGGGGATAACAAGATAAGCGTCTCTGAATACTCTGTGAGGTTTGATTACCCTCTCGGAAAGCTTTATGATCTCGCGATGAAGATAATAAACAAGGAGGAGGATGCAGGCCATTTCAATCAGGAGGGGTGGATGTACAACCACAGCGCCGAGATACTTGTACAGAAGCACAGGCCATACCCTGACACAGTGTACAGGATAAGCAAGTATGACTGGGCAAAGAGGGAATGGTACATATTCAATTTCGCAATACAGGGATATGATGATCTGAAAGAGCTCGCAGGACTCGCGGCATTGGGCGGGCCGGGAAGCTCCGCCTCATCACCATCTTCAGCGAGATCGACCGCTTACGACCAGGACATCGGATGCTGCTATAATGAGGATGACGGCAACTGCTTTGAGAACAGTGACAAGACACAATGCAGTGATGAGGGGATGGAGTGGAGAAGAGGCAGCTGTGTCCAGAGCGGTTTCCAGTGCGAATCAAGATCAGAAAAAAGATATGACAACAGGACAGGCCTGTGCAACGGCAGGGAATGCCGCGATTGCATGGGGCCGACATACAGCAGCGGTGATGACCCTGAAGACCCAGACACATGGACCGGGCCGGCAAGGATGCACGGGGAGTCATGGTGCGAATATGAAGGGCCCACGGGGAACGGCAAGGATTTTGTGGGCTCAAGGCATTATAAGCATGTTTGCATCGACGGGACAGTCATGGTAGAGGAGTGCAGGGATTACAGGGACCAGATGTGCGTGGAGGATGAGAAGGAAATCAATGGAGAGACGCTCACAAGGGCTGTATGCAGGCCCAACAGGTGGCAGGACTGCCACCTGTACAGCGATGATGAGGATTCCTGTCTTGACACGAGCAAGAGGGACTGTTATTGGTCTGATATGCAGGATAACTTCGTGGTGGGGAAGCCATCAGATCAGGATCCTGATCCTGATACACCTTATGAGGACAGGTATTGCGTCCCGAAAGTGGCGCCCGGACTGAAGTTCTGGAACACCATAGAAGGAATGCAGGTGTGCGGCTGGGCCAACAATTATTATGAGTGCGACATGCCCGGCTGCTTCCAGGAGTGGGTCGATTTTGACGCTGCTTTCTGCGCGATGCAGGGGGACTGCGGGATACACAGGAATTATCTCGGAAATCTCCCGAGGTTATCATTGAGCGGTTCCATGCCCGGAGAGAACCTGCCCGGTGTCCCTGCAGAGCTGAAAGGTCTTGGGTTCACGAGCTCAACATCCACCCCCTCTGATCAGCTGTTTGAGACGACGCTTCCGGGAGAGAATCAGGCTTTCACCCAGTTCTATGGGAATTATATGGGTGATCTTCCCCTCAGCCCTGAACAATGGGGGCAGCCTGAAGTCACTCCCGACCTGTTCGTGCATGACTCCCCTAATGATTACTCCATGTACGGCATGACAGAATTCACTCAGGAATTCGCGCAGTGGGGCCTTGACAGGATAGAGAACATAGATGCTGACCTCTACGATTATCTGCTTTATGGGGATTCCATAGAATGGACGAGCTTGAGCACAAGCACCTGCAATGTCTGGGCGCCCAGCACCTCAGCAGAGGACTGTGAGAAGTGCAATGGCAACCCTTACAGGCCGTGTACGGAATACAAGTGCAGGAGCCTCGGCCAGTTCTGCAATTATGAGGAGGTTGATGGCGTGGGCAGGTGCACATCATATCAGGCATCAACCATCGGAAAGCCGGTCGTGAGGTTCGATGGTGCTGTCACAGAAGGGCATGACATAGATGATGCCGCTCTGCCTGCAGGGGGGGAGGTGTATCTCGGAAAAGAGATCAAGGAACCGCTGCAGCGTGATTTCACGTTCAGGGTGGAGACGAACAGGGAGGCCCAGTGCAAGCTTGCCATGGCTCCGAATGCTGGATTCGCGTTCAATCCTCCCTTTCCCGGAACGTCCCAGGATTACTCATTCAGCCGGAAGCATAACCTGACCATACCTTACATAAGCACTGAAAGCCTCTCAATCATAAGGCTTCCGATGCAGATGGCTTCTGCAGCCCATTTCAACCCCGATGATTACTGGAACATGCTCAAGAGCATGATGGACGAGATGATAGATTATGTCGATGACATAGCCGATGACTGCTTTGACTGCAATCCTGATGATGGGGATTACAGTGATTGCGATGACGGAAGGCTGATCTTCCTCTCAGAGAGCGACTGCGATGATATGGAGGATGTGGAGGACAAGATGAAGGACATGAGGTCAGAGATGACAAACCTCTGGAACAACCAGCTGAAGGACCAGATAGAGCAGTGGATGAGTTTCGCGGAGGACAATGCCCTTGATGAGGTGATGAGCTACGCGGCCATGCAGAACAAGCATCACGCTTTCATAAAGTGCAGGGACAGGGGAGGCAATGAGAACAAGGCGGATCTCGACTTCATAAGGTTTGAGATAGACCCCAATCCCCTGCCGCCCCCTGAAGAGGAGCCGGACAAGCCCCCTGAGCTGATAAGGGTGGAGCCGCAGAACTGGACAGAACAGGGGCCCGATGAAGGGAGCGATGACGAGAAGACAGTCTATGTATTCACTGACCAGCTGGCTGAATGCGGTTACACCAAGGATGAATCAAAGACCTCGAGCGTGGTGTACATGGATGATTTTGACTGCCCCTCCTCGACTTACGAAGGAGGCCATATAGGAGGATATCTCTGCCAGAAGACATTCCAGCTGTCCGAGCTCACCACAGAAGGGTCTCCTCTCTACATAAGATGCGCTGACCATCCTGAGCATTATGAGGCATATAACTTCCGCTTTGAGCAGGGCGAGAATTTCAACGCCCCCAGTGACATAAAGTGGATACCCCCTGACAGCAGCCAGCCGGGGACAGTGATCATAGATGATCCAAGGACCATAAACGAGAGCAAGCCTGTGATAAGTGTGCCCTCCACAAGCGTAAGGCTCTTCGTTCAGTTCAACACAAAGGACCATGATCATGAGAATGCTCTTGAATGCAGGTATGCCACCTCGCCTGATCAGACTTCATCAGGCACAGCGCTTGTTGACCCCTCAAGCGGGGAGCCCGAATGCGACAACTGCACAGGGATGCTCACAGTGAGCTCAGGGACAGATTATTATATGTCATGCCATTTCAAGCATCCTGAAAGGCTCAAGAGCGATATAAGCCAGTATGTCCTCAAAGTGCAGGAGGGCGGTTCAGGAGAATCCTGAGAAGGTAAAGGCACCATAAACTATTTAAAACCACAATATTTATTCAGCTCAACATGGGCGCACAGCTAAGGAATATATCCACTATCTTCTGGGACAGTTTCACAGAGTCTGTCAAGACAAAGAGGGCATTGCTGCTGATAGTGTCATACCTTCTGCTCATGTACCTCGGCATAAAGGCAGGATCCCTGCTTGAGGTCTTCTCATGGGCTTTGGCAGGCAGCAGGCAGTCATTCTCTCTCCTGCTGCCTTTCTATGTCTCAGTAATAATCCTTCCTCTTTTCTCGATAATAGTGGGATACAACATGATATCAGATGAGATCAGCAGCGGCTCTATAAAGTTCATGGCATACAGGACGGACAGGTTCTCAATAATAGCAGGGAAACTGCTGTCATCAGGATTCCTTGTCACATTGATCGTCCTCATAGCATATATGGCTTCGCTGGTGTTCATACACTCAAGGACGGGCCTCTGGTTCTTCCTTCCCTACGCGATATCATGGATCTACCTGAGCATATATGCTTTCTCTTTCACATGCCTTGCGATAGCTGTATCATCCATCGCAAGGAGCCCGTCCTCATCCATACTATGGTCTGTGCTGGTCTGCGCAGTCTTCCTGCTGATCTTCAACATAAGCTATGCAAAGGTCATATCACCTTTCTACTTTTCAAACAACGCCCTTGACTTCCTTATAGATGGTGTGTTCATAGATATGCTGCTCGGCGCGATTGTGCTCTGCCTGCACTCGCTCATCTATTCAATGATAGGCTACATTTCAATAAGGAAAGCGGATCTCTCCTGACATGATATGAATATGTTATGAATTAAGATGCGGGAAGGAGAATGAGATGAAAACTGTATGGCCGTGCTGAAACGGACAAAAGAAGTACTGAGATGAACAAGAGAGAGAGATAAACAAAAGAAGGGCATGAAGGGAGGAAAGAATGAAAAAGAAGACAGGGGATGATCATCCAGTCGTGGAGACAAAGAAGCTTGCCAAACATTACGGCAGCAGCCACGCTCTCGACGGCCTTGACATAAAGGTCCCTAAGAACTCAATATACGGTCTTGTGGGGCCTAACGGTGCCGGAAAGACAACCACATTGGGGATATTGTCCACCCTTGTCATGCCCACTTCAGGCAGCGCGAAGGTGGCAGGACATGATGTGACCAAAGAGCCGCTCAGGGTGAAGGAAAAGATAGGCCTCCTCCCGCAGGGCGCGGCTCTGTATCCCAAAAGGACTGCCGTGGATGTGATCTCATTCTATTCAAAGCTCGCAGGAGTCGATGACCCCTCAGAGAATGCCCACTCGCTCCTTGACAGGGTCGGCCTTAAGAAGCACAAGGACAAGGAGATAAGGGAGATGTCCAACGGAATGGTCAAGCTTACAGGTATAGCGCAGGCGCTCATAGGGGGCCCTCTGATAATAATGCTTGATGAAGCCACAGCAGGCCTGGATCCCCGCGCGGCATACAACATAAGGAAACTTGTGAGGGATCTGAAGAAAGAATCTACAGTGATATTCAGCTCTCACAACCTTTACGAGGTGCAGGACCTGTGCGATCATGTGGGGATAATCCATAAGGGGAAGCTGGTGGTGGAGGGAAAGACAAAGGACATAACCAAAAAGAAGAAAAGCCTGGAGAAGGTGTTCATGGAAAAGATAAAAGCATGATCCTGCTGATGCAGCATATGCCTTCCTGCAGACCGCATGATACTACAAAAATATTTATAAATGGGTGTTTTTCCGCATATTAAGGGTGTTTTTCAGGAATGTCAAAAAAGCGTTTAAGAAGGGAGAAGGCGAAACTCAAGAGCCTGAAGCAGAAAGGAGCCCATGAGACCCGCAAAGATGCCGCAGAAAGCGAAGGAATCGGAGGGCATGATGCTGGAGGGGGCAGGTCCGGGCAGGGTTTCCTGAAACGCATTAAAAGCATATACGAGAAGGATTATAAGGCGCTCATGTTCATAACAATTATTCTTCTGCTGCTCGCTTTTTTACAGATAGGATACCAGTGGGCATCCACAGGCGATTTCATAAACAAAGGGGTTTCCCTCAAGGGCGGAGTGACCATCACCATAGAAGGCACAGGATATGATCCTGTACGGATTGAAGACAATCTGAGAAAATCCTTCGAGGAGTACGATATTAACGTCAGGGAGATGACCTCTGCAGGGGTCCAGAGCGGGATCATAGTAAACGCAGGGGCGACTGAAAATGAGGATATCAGGAGGATGACCTCATTCCTGGAGGATGATCTGGGGATAGGAGATGGCGATTACAGCACTGAGATGATAGGGTCTGCCCTGGGTGAGAGCTTCTTCAGGGAGACAATAACCGCGATACTGATAGCATTCGTGTTCATGGCATTGGTTGTCTTCCTGTATTTCAGGATACCCATACCTTCCATAGCGGTGATACTCGCGGCAATATCAGACATAATAATAACCCTCGCTATAGTGAATCTCGCGGGAATAAAGATATCGACGGCAGGAGTGGCGGCATTCCTCATGCTGGTCGGCTATTCTGTTGATACGGACATCCTCCTCTCCACAAGAGTGCTCAGGAGAAAGGAAGGGACTGTGATGGACGGTGTCTATTCAGCGATCAATACAGGACTCACAATGAGCGTGACGACAATAACCGCGATCAGTGTGGCCCTGATCTTCGCCCAGTCAGAAGTGCTTAAACAGATAATGATGATCGTGCTCATAGGGCTCCTGGTGGACATCCTGACCACATGGATACAGAATGCAGGAATACTGAGATGGTACCTGGAGAAAAGGCCTGAGAAGGGCGAGATCAAGAGCTGATGCTTGTTGATGATGGTATTATGCCGCAGCGTGCCTTAAAGAGAAGGGCAGGAGAAGAGTGACAGAAAGAAAAGAATGATAAGATGGGAAAACTCAAGTCGGTAATAAAACATCCAAGGACGATCATACTGATCGCATTCCTCATTCTTGCAGTCGTAGCCATAAACCCCGCGCCTTGGAAGGAAGGGGTTGCCATACGGTCAGTCATGCAGAACAGCTCGGCATCAATGGCAGGGATTGAAAGCCCGAAACCTGCAGCCACACCCAGAAGCAGGGAGGTCATAATCTCCATGAACAACAGGCCCATAAGAAGCGTGAAGGATTATCATGAATTTGTTGACGGCCTTGACATAAACCGGACTGTGAAGATAACCACAGATAAAGATGTTTACAGGCTCAAAACGCTCCCTGAATACAATGTCACAGAATTGAATGAGACAGAAACCAGATGGGTCGAGGAGACTGTGCAGGTGAATAAGACGGTGAATGGCACTGTCCAGCTCGTGAACGAGACTGTCAGGAAGCAGGTAGAGGTGCCGAAAACCGAGAAAGAGCTTGCAGGCATGGAGGATCCAGGCCTTAGGATCTACGAGGCCCCCACAACAAACATAAGGAAAGGGCTTGACCTTCAGGGAGGCACAAGGGTTCTCCTTAAGCCCGAGAGAAAACTGGACAAAGATGAGATGGAGATGCTTCTCGCCAACATGAAAGAGAGGCTCAATATCTATGGCCTTACAGACATAACAGTGAGGGAGACCTCTGATCTGAGCGGCAACCAGTACATACTTGTTGAGATAGCAGGGGCGACAGAGGAGGATATACAGGAACTGCTGGCCAGACAGGGCAAGTTCGAGGCAAAGATAGGCAATAGTACAGTGTTCAGAGGAGGAGGGGACATAACCTATGTGTGCAGGAGCGCTGAATGCTCGGGGCTGGACTCACAGAAGGGGTGCGGAAGGACTTCAGAAGGGAACTGGGTCTGCAGGTTCAGGTTCTCCATCTCACTGAGGCCTGAAGCTGCGGAAAGGCAGGCAGAAGCCACCAAGGATATGGAGGTGGTGACCGAGAACGGCGAGCAGTACCTCAGCAGAAAACTCAACCTTTATCTTGATGATTCCAAAGTGGACAGCCTTAACATAGGGGCGGATCTGAAGGGAAGGCCTGTGACTGAAATATCAATCTCAGGAGCAGGAGAGGGGATAAGCAGGGAGGAGGCGACCTCCAACGCCCTGAAGAACATGAAAAGGCTGCAGACCGTACTCATAACAGGAAGCCTGCCTGTGAAGCTTGAAGTGGTGAAGACCAACACGATCTCGCCCATGCTGGGGGAGGAATTCACAAAGAACGCCCTCTTGATAGGATTCCTTGCGATAATCGCTGTCGCTGTCGTCATACTCATAAGATTCAAAAGGATAGAGATAACTGTCCCTGTCATAATAACCATGTTCTCTGAAGTCCTTTTATTGCTCGGGCTTGCCTCACTCATAGGATGGAATCTTGACCTTGCAGCGATAGCGGGAATAATAATAGCGGCAGGTACCGGAGTGGATGACCAGATAGTGATAATAGATGAAGTTATGCGGGGGAAGGGTGATATAACCTCCGGCTGGAAGCAGAAGATAAAGAAAGCGTTCTTCATCATAATGGCTGCTTACTTCACTACAGTCGTCGCTATGGTTCCCCTGCTCTTCGCAGGAGCCGGCCTTCTCAAGGGTTTCGCTTTCACGACCATAGCAGGAGTATCTTTCGGAGTTTTTGTAACAAGGCCAGCATTCGCCTCGACAGCAGAGATCCTGCTGAAGAAGTGACGCCCGGACCGGGCAGGGATCGAAAGCCCGAAACCTGCACAGTTAAGGACTCATACCTTATGGAGGAAACCAATGAACGCTGATACTTATGTGATATCCCTCAGCGGGTCGCTTATCTGCCCTTCTGAAGAGAACATATCTTTCCTCAAAGAGTTCAGGAAACTGATCATCAGCCATGCCGGCAAAGGAAATGTCAATAAAGGAAAGATGTTCATCATAATCTGCGGCGGAGGCCAGACGAACAGGCAGTATAATGAGGCTTTCAGGAGTATAATTGGCGCCTCAGAAGTGTCTGATGAGTCCCTCGACCTGCTCGGCATAGCCGCGACAAAGATGAATGGGGAATTCGTCAGGCTCATGTTCGGGGAGTATGCTGCAGGGAAGCTTCTTGAGGACCCTAATGAAAAGCTGGACACGGATAAGAGAATCATCATAGGCACGGGCTGGAAGCCCGGCTGCAGTTCTGACAAGGACGCTGTGCTTGCAGCGAAGACTTATGGTGCGGATACTGTGATAAACCTGACCAATGTGGATCATGTCTATACAAAGGATCCAAGGAAGTATGAGGATGCAGAAAGGATAGAGAGCATATCCTGGAAAGAATTCAGGTCAATAGTGGGGGAGACCTGGAGCCCCAAGCTTGACAGCCCCTTTGACCCGATCGCGGCAAATCTCGCCGAGCAAGAGGGGATAAAAGCCATAATAGCAAGGGGAAAGAATATTGATAACCTGAAAAGAATAATTGAAGGGAAGGAATTTGTGGGCAGCGTGATAAGCTGAGATTTCTGAGTGGCAGGCGGTAGGCAAAACACGAGAAACTGCACATCATAACCAGACTATATCTTTATCTGTTCTTTCAGCTGATCCTTACCCTGCTCTCCTCGAGATCCACCAGTCTTTCCCACTGGGTGTCCACGTGCTTCTGCACTCCCTCAATCTCTGAAGGGGTCAGGTGCTTGAATCTCTTCTGGTTCTTGAGATATTCCTCCACGGGGATCTCCTTGCTCGGCCTGTTTGTTATGCTGACTATACCGTTCTCGACCTCAAAGAGAGGAGTGACTTTTGACTTGAAAGCGAGCTTTGCCACTTCAATGCTCATGCTGCTTGATATGCCCCATCCGGGTATGCAGGGACAGAACACCTGGATGTATGAGACTCCCTTGTGCTCAAAGCTCTTCTTGACTTTCTTTATCAGATCGTGAGGATATGCCACAGATGTAGTCGCCACATATGCTCCATGCGAGGCCATGATAAGGGGCATGTTCTTCTTGAACTGGACCTTGCCATGGACTTTCTTGCCCGCCGGGCTTGTTGTGGTGGACGCGTACTTGGGCGTCGCGCCGCTGCGCTGTATCCCTGTATTCATATAAGCGCCGTTGTCAAAGCACACGTATGTGAATTTATGGCCCCTCTCAGCCGCTCCGCTCAACGCCTGAAATCCTATGTCAAACGTTCCGCCGTCACCGGCCATGGCGAGAAGATTGATCTTCTTCCTTTTCTTGAGCTTTTCCAGTGCCTTGTCAATTCCTGAAGCGACGCTTGCCGCTGTCTCGAAAGCGCCATGCACCCACGGCACTTTCCATGATGTCTCAGGGTATGGTGTTGAGAATACCTCGAGGCATCCTGTCGCGTTCGCGACTATGGAGTTCTTTCCCGCGGCTTTCATCACGTACCTGACAGCGAGCGCCTGACCGCAGCCCGCGCATGCCCTGTGCCCCGGAGCGAGATACTCTTCTGTGGTTATGTTGTTTATCATTTTGGATTGTCCTGCAGCAGGTCTTTTAATTGTCCTGTTTGTTGTCCTCTATAAGCCATTCCTCTCTTGTTTCCTTCCCTTTCATTGCGTGTTTGAGAGTATATTCCAAATGTTCAGGGGTTATGTCTTTTCCGCCCAGCCCTGCTATGAATCCTGATATCTTAATTTTTATCCCCCATAATGCTGACTTGAGCTCTGAGAACAGTGCGCCCTCATGGCCGATTGATATGTTACGGTCGATGACCACCAGCCCTTTCAGGTTTTTGGAGGCTTTGATGATCTCTTCGACAGGGAAGGGCCTGAACGCCTTTATCTTTATCAGCCCCACTCTCTTGCCCTGTTTTCTCATGCTGTCCACCACATGCCTTGCTGTGCCGCATACAGTGCCCATTGCGACTATGGCATACTGCGCGCCCTGCATCTTGTATGTATCGATAAGGCCGTTGCCGTATTTTCTCCTGAATTTGGAGTTGAACTCAGAGTTGGTCTTTTGTATGACCTTGAGCGCGTTCTTTGCAGCTTCCTGCTGCATCTGCCTGAAATGCATGTATGAGTCAGGGAACCCCACAGGCCCCTGCGTTATGGGCTTTCTGGGGTCAAGGAATGCGTGATTAGGCTTGTATTTGGGGAGGAACTGGCCCACCTTCGCTTTTGTGGGTATCTCTACAGGCTCCCACACATGGCTCAGCGTGAATCCGTCCAGACATACCATGACAGGGAGGAGTACATTCTTGTTCTCGGCTATCTTGTACGCCTGTATGACTGTGTCCATCGCCTCCTGCGAGCTCTCTACATAAAGCTGTATCCAGCCTGAATCACGCGCTGCTATGCTGTCCTGATGGTCATTCCATATGTTTATGGGTGCTGAGAGTGCCCTGTTTGCCACTGCCATCACTATGGGGAGCCTCATTCCTGAAGCGACAAAGAGCATCTCGTGCATCAGCGCGAGCCCCTGTGATGCTGTCGCTGTGAATGATCTTACCCCTGTCGCCTGCGCGCCTATGCATGCTGACATCGCAGAGTGCTCTGATTCCACGTCTATAAGTTCAGCGTCCATGTTCCCGTCATTGACGAAATCCGCTATGCGCTCCACTATGTGGGTCTGAGGGGTTATGGGATACATGGCCACCACTGAGGGCTTGCAGAGCTTTACCGCTTCTGCTACTGCCTGGCTCGCTTCCATCACTTGTTTTGGCATATTGTTCTCCTCTGTTTGTTCTCCTCTGTTGTTTTGATATCGTTTGATATTATTTGATGTTATTACAAATAGCGCAATACCTCTTCTTTCAATTTGGGGATGTAGCGCTATTTGTAAGACTTAAAATGTGACCATCTATAATGCAAGCCCGTAATACTTTGAGCTTTGCTCAAAGGGGAAGAAATCCGAAGGATTTCAACACCCCTACCTTTAGGTAGGGGATAGGGCTTGCTTATCAAATAATGGTCACATTTTAATTATTTTGGTGTTTTAATGTTTTACTTTGAAACTGTTATGCTGTATTTTCCCGTTCATTCCTGTTCATGATATGATTCATGATGATTTATGATGTTTCCTTATCAACCCATTCGCTGTACTGCTTGTTGGCCTCTGCATTTATCCTTATTATGGCCGGCACATCATAGCTGTGCAGTTCCCTGACCGCTTCCGCTACTTTTTCATGATTGGCTTCGCTTGTCTTGCATAAGAGCGCGACTTCGCCTTCATCGACAGCTTTGCCTTCCCACATGTATATGCTCTCGATGGGGAACACATTGGCGCAGGCTATGAGCTTCCTGCTGACAAGCTCCTTGCCTATGTGTTTCGCCTCTTTGCCGTCCCCGCAGGGTATGTATATGAGTATCATGAAAATCAGCAGCCAGCTTCATTTCTCCTCCTTCACCATCTCTATGCATTTGACAGGGCATTCCTGCGCGCATATCCCGCAGCCCTTGCAGTAGTCAAGGTTCGCATCGAATTTCTCGTTTATGGCATTGTCAGGGCAGAACATCCAGCAGAAGCCGCAGTGGATGCATTTCTTCGGGTCCCTCACAGGCTTGTACTCCCTCCAGCTTCCTGTCTTGTTCTTAACTGTCGAGCCCGGCTTTGTGATCACAGCACCTGTGGTGAACTGCGTATCTTTTTTTGCTTTCTTTTTCTTTGTCATGTTTTATTTGCCGTCTTTCCTTTACTGTCTTTCATTTTCCTTCAGGCCATACATGAGCAGGGGGGGTTCAGTCCTTGACTGTGTCATAAACCTCTTTCACTGCCTTCTTGTTGAGGTCAGCTGTCTGTTTCCCTTTGGTATGGACGAATTTCTCGTCTATTGCTTTCTGCAGGGACTTTATGCTGACTACGCCTGTTATCGCGGAAAACCCCCCTAAGATGGGTGTGTTGACTATTGGCCTGTTGAATATTTTCATGGCTGTTGAACTGGCATCTATCGTATGGATTCCATAACCTTCCTTCTTCCCGCCTTTACCGCCTGATTTGATCCCGCTTGATTTGCTGGGTTTAAGATTCAGGTCTCCGGCCTCTGAAGATGTGTTTATGACAAAAGTACCTTTGTCCTTCACTCCTTTTGTGATGTCCTCAGTCTGTATGAGTGTTGAATCAAGCACAAGAACAATGTCAGGATTATAGACCTGCGATCTTATGTTTATGGGCTTATTGTCTATGCGCACGTATGTCTCCACAGGCGCCCCGCGCCTCTCAACCCCGAATTTGGGGAATGTCTGGGAGTGTTTGCCGTCATAGAGGGCGGCTATCGCGATTATCTGGCCTGTGCTTACCGCACCCTGGCCGCCCCTGCCGTGGACTCTTATTTCTATCATATGATGCCCCCAGAGAAACCACTTATATACCTCATTTATATATCTTTATTTTTACTGCACAGTAGTCCTTTTGATTATCTTTTTAATCAACCTTTTAATCACCCACCATCCCCTGCATTTATAAGGGCCCTCTGATCCGCTGGCCAGACTGCAATATCAAGCATATTTTTAAGCAACATTTATAAACCACATCCTCGTGTTTCATGAAACATGCCCAAGCTATTATTGTATTCAAATCTTGCAGGAAGCTTTTTGTTCAACCACAGGTTCCATCTTATAGACAGCATTATGTTCAGGAAGGAGGACATTCCGCGCGTATCAGATGCCCTCAGAGAGGGAAGATATATCGAGGAGGAGAAACGCCTTGCCAGTAAGCACAGGAAGGGGGAATTCATATTCGTAGGATTCAAGACCGAGAATCTTGAAGGGGTCAGAGCGGAATTCGATGATGAATCCTTCGCAAAGATAAGCGAAAGCCTTGCAAAAGACAAGGGGGTGGTTGAAAGGCTGAGGACATCGGACGAGTCCGCCACCATAAGGGCTGTGAAAGGAGCGGTAGGCCCTGACACCCATATGATACAGGCGATAAGCAGTGTGAGGGAATGCGAGAGGATATCCAACACCCTCGCAAGAAGGATGAGGGAGTGGCATGATTACTGCCTGCCTGAGCTTTCAGAGAGCATAAGTGAGCATGAGAGATACGCTGAAGAGCTGTTGAAGAAGGACAGGGCAAAGCTCCTGAGTGAGATGAAGATCAGGAATGATGACAGCATGGGCGCGGAATTCACGAAGGATCAGACAGCCCAGGTGAAAGGCATCGCCAAGGCTTTCAATGAGATTATACTTCTGAGGGACAAGCACGTGGCATTCCTTGAGGGCCTCATGAAAAAACACTGCCCGAATGTGCAGGCAGTTGCAGGCACCCTCATAGGGGCCAGACTCATCGAGCAGGCAGGATCCCTCAAGAGGATGACTGAGATGCCCTCATCAACTATACAGATACTCGGTGCAGAGGAGGCGTTCTTCAGGCATATGAGGACAGGAGCTAAGATGCCGAAGTTCGGTTATCTCCATGCTCATCCTTTTGTGGCCGAAGCTGAGAGGAAGGATAAGGGAAAGATCGCGAGGGCGCTTGCTGACAAGATATGCATTGCAGCAAAGATAGACCATTTTAAAGGGGATTTTGCGGGGGACAAGCTGAGAAAACAGGTTGAGAGCAGGCTGAAGACAGCCAAACAGAAGGGGAAATCCTCTGAAAGGCCCTCCGGAAAGAAGAGAGGCCATAACAGCAAGGCCTCAGGCAGGAAAGACAGATGTGCTGATACTTCAGGCAGCAAGCACAGAAGCAAACAAAGCAAGGGGAAGAGAAAAGGGAAGGAAGGAAGATGATCAAGCAGAAGTTCAAGGGAATCTACACAGACGGGAGGCGCATCTACACAAAGAACCTTGCGCCAGGGAACAACCCTTTTGATGACCGGCTGCTGAGGGAGAAGGGTGCTGAGTACAGGCAGATTGACCCCGGGAAGTCAAAGCTTGCGGCAGCCCTCACTAACGGTGCATCCCAAATCGGAGTCAAGCCGGGCGACATTGTGCTGTACCTCGGGGCCTCGCATGGTTACACCCCGAGTTTTGTGAGCGATATCACAGGCGACGAGATAGATGATAATGAAATGAAGAGCAGGGATGACAATAGGGGCAGTCGCATTCAAGGAGGGTTCGTGTTCGCGCTTGACTTCGCGCCGAGGGTAGTGAGGGACCTAGTATTCGTCTGTGCAAAACGCAGGAACATGGCGCCCATAATGGCCGATGCCTCACAGCCGGAAACATATGCTCACCAGTTGCTGCAGCCGGATTTCATCTATCAGGACATAGCCCAGAGGGACCAGGCAGAGATATTCATCAGGAACTGCTCGGTTTTCCTGAGGAAGGGTGGTTTCGCTTTCCTCGCTGTGAAATCAAGAAGCATAGACATATCGAGGAAGCCGAAGAAGATATTCAGGGAGGTAAGGGGGAAACTGGAAGGTTCAGGTGTCCTGACTGTTGTGGATTATCGCGAGCTTGATCCCTTCCAGAAGGACCATTGCGTATTTGTGTGCAAGAAGGAATAGAGAAAACAGAGATTAAATGCCAGAATCCTGCTGTAGTTTCTGAATCAAATTTTTTCAGAGACGCACTGCCAGAAGACCTTCTGTTGTTCTTTTATTGATTTCTCTTCGCGTTTTCTATCGCGTAGTCAAGGTTTCCCCTGGCGCTGAGGGGGTTTATGTCAATAAGCCTGGATACCAGGCCGGAGAGTTCCTGCCTGAAGATATCTTTATCCGCCAGTTCAGGACTTGATTTTATGCGGACATCATTCACAGGTTTCTCTTGCATCTTCAGAGGCGCGTAGCCTGGCCTGCACATACTTGACATGACCTTCACATTGAGGTTTATGGTGTCAATATCAAAATATGGTGCGCTCTTGCCTTCGCATAACTCATCGATAATCTCATGGTCAAACATATTATTGCATATGGCCCTATGCCCCCCATAATGCTGATGGTCCTCAGCATGAACATAATTTATGGTTGAGTCAATGCCCAAGGCACTGCATGCCCCTGCTATGAAACCCATCACTTCCTTGAGTGTGAGGGGTGTATCCTTGTTTGAGGAGAATGAATAATCCATGACCTTCCCCCCAAAACCCAGATAAAGCTCCGCTTTTATTATTGGGCTGATCACAGGAGAATTACTGCTTTCTGTGTGTCTTCCCTCAGGAAGGGAACTAGAACATGATTCACTTTTCGATGCTGAGTATTTCTGCTCCATAATAACGGCTCAAGGGGGTCATTTAATAATTTAATTGTTATCCAAAATATAAATCAAAAATATAAACCTGAGGGCCATAAGTGTATAAAAACTTATAAGCAAGAAGAACAAGGATTTTTATTCATTGTTCATCCTGCATCTCTTGCACTTGCTGTGCTTGACAAGCTTCAGCGCTCCGCACTCACTGCATTTTCCTTTCTCTGCTGTCATTTTTGTGCCTCCTTACTTTTTATCCTGCATTTTATCAATGTGATCGGACCATACAATCCCTGAAAAACAATGCCTGAAAAGCCCGGAACAAGGGTCTGCACCCCCTTATGATGTTTTATATGATGTGCAAAACAGGCCATATATAAAGCTTGTGTTTTATGGCTACTTAGAAGTAGTTAAAAAATTATGGGGTTGTTCGGGCAGAAAGCAGGAGGGAGTGGGTGGAGCACATCCACAACATAATATCACCATATCAAACATACCCATCAAGCAAACACCTCAAACATGCCCCCTCAGCTCCTCTGCCTCAAGAATCCTCTCTGCAGCGAGTATATATGCGCATGTCCTCATATCCAGATCCTTCCCCTTGTGCATAGAGAACACATGCCTGAATGCCTTTCTCATTATTTTACCGAGCCTTTCAATGACCTCATCCTCCTCCCAATAATAGCCTGTGCGGTTCTGCACCCACTCAAAATAGCTCACTGTGACTCCTCCTGCATTGCCGAGTATGTCAGGTATCATGAAGACACCGTTCCTGTGCAGTATCCTGTCAGCCTCAGGTGTTGTAGGGCCGTTGGCCAGCTCAAGGATTATCCTTGCTTTTATTCTCTCCGCATTCTTATCTGTTATCTGGTTCTCAAGCGCTGCGGGTATGAGTATATCTGTGTCAAGCTCAAGAAGGCCCTCATTAGAGACCTCCTCAATCCCTTCAAACCCCTTCAATGAGCCTGCCTCCTTCTTGTGCCTTATGACCCTGTTTATATCAAGCCCGCCCTCACCATATATTCCTCCCCTGCTGTCGCTCACAGCTATTATCTTATAACCGAGTTCTGAGAGTATCCTTGCTGCATGCATGCCTGCATTGCCGAAGCCCTGGATAGCTACCTTCGTATTAAGAGGGTTGATGCCCAGCTCATCCACAGCTTCCTTCAGAACCTCTACCCCTCCCTGCGCAGTGGCGTACTCCCTCCCCCTGCTCCCCCCTAATGCAAGAGGCTTACCTGTTATGACCCCAGGGCATTTCATTCCTTTTATTCTCTCGTATTCGTCCATTATCCACGCCATAATCTGAGGAGTGGTATAAACATCAGGGGCGGGGATGTCCTTATCCGGCCCTATGACATCGGAGAATTCGCGGGCGTATGCCCTGCTGACAGCTTCCATCTCTTCAGGGCTGAGCTCCTTGGGATTGGCCTCAACACCTCCCTTGGCGCCTCCGTATGGTATTCCGACCACAGCGCATTTTATGCTCATCCAGAACGCCAGCGCCTTGACCTCTTCTATGTCAACCTGGGGATGGAATCTCAGGCCCCCTTTAGTGGGCCCTCTTGAATCATTATGCTGTACCCTGTATGCCTTGAGCTTCTGCTCTTTGCCGCCTATAGTGACTTTCAGCTCTTTCTCATGCACTGCTTTTATCCTTTCTATGGCCTTCACCTTCTCTTTCCCGAGGCCTGTTGCGCCGGCTGCCTCCTCCAGCTGTCTCTTTGCGTTTTCGAACTGACTCATTTGGATGCCCTCATATCAGCGTTACATACAATTATGTTCTAGCTATATTCCCAGCTCTTCCTTCACCTTCTCCTTGTCAAAGCCCACGATCACAGTGCCGTTTATGTCAATGACAGGGACGCCCATCTGGCCCGATCTTTCCACCATCTCATTCCTTGCATTCTCATCCTCTGCAACATTGAACTCCTCGTACTCTACGCCGTTCTCCTTGAAGAATTCCTTGGCCATATTGCAGTAAGGGCAGGTGGGTGTTGAGTATATCCTCACTTTTGGATTGCCTGTTTTTGGATCGCCTGCCCCTCCCTTGTTCTCCTGAGCTTCCTTGTTTTTCTTGTTCTCTTTTTCTTCAGCCAAAATCATCACCAGGTATCAGGACAGGAATCCACTTTTATATAATTTGTCATATATTGTTATAAATGGAAGTGACTGGAAGTGGATAGGGCCATATAAGGCATTGTATGCGGGGTTTATATGCGCGCGTATTATACTGCCATTATATACATATTTGGGCCACGGTCCTGCAGGCAGGCATAGGTCCTGTGTGGGGCAAGTATAGGCATGGTGTAGGGCAGGAAGGGCACCCGCCTGAAACCCCAAAATTCTGGCTTCAGACGGCCTGAGAACCGCTTTTTTTACCGCAAACTTTATAAATGGAAAGATGATGCAATATCCTGCTGAAAGGACCTGAAAACGCCAAATTCTGGCCTTATGGGGCTTTTAGGGTTCAGAGATTATAGGATGAACAGGAGCAATCAAGGGCAATCATAATGGAAGAGGACAAGGAACCGGAGAGAGAGGATAAAAGCAGGGAGTCAGAAGACAATCCCTCTGAAAGAGAAGAGAAGAAAGCAGATAACAGTCCGGAGGGCAGGAAACAGGAGCCTTCTGAAAACATACCAGGGAGTTCTGAAAGTGCTGACAAGCCTGCAGGAGGCAGGGTCACCAAAAGGGTAATTGAGGATGAGATGAAGGAGGCATATCTTGATTATTCCATGTCAGTCATAGTCGGCAGGGCGCTGCCTGATGTGAAGGACGGCATGAAGCCCGTGCACAGGAGGATCATATATGCAATGCATGACATGGGGCTGGTCCATAACAAGCCCTCCAAGAAGTCAGCGAGGATCGTCGGAGAGGTTCTCGGTAAATACCATCCTCATGGTGATTCCGCGGTCTATGATGCGCTGGTGAGGATGGCCCAGGAATTCTCGATGCGTTACAGGCTGATAAACGGGCAGGGGAATTTCGGAAGCATTGACGGCGACAGCGCTGCTGCGATGAGGTATACTGAGGCAAAACTGACAAAGATCTCAGAGGACATAATAAAGGACATCGATAAGGGGACAGTCGATTTCATGCCCAATTTTGACGGCAGCCTGAAGGAGCCTGTGGTGCTGCCTGCCAAAGTGCCGAATCTTCTGGTGAACGGGAGTTCGGGTATAGCAGTGGGCATGGCAACCAACATACCCCCTCACAATCTCAGGGAGATATCAGAGGGCGCTATCGCGCTGATAGAGAATCCTGACATGAGCATCGCAGAACTGATGGATATGGTCAAGGGCCCTGATTTCCCCACTGCAGGCATAATATCAGGAATGAACGGGATAAAGTCCGCATACACTACAGGAAGGGGGAGGATAGTCGTCAAGGCAAGGGCGGATATCGAAGAGCACAAGAACAGGGAGAGGATAGTGATAACAGAGATACCATACCAGATAAACAAGGCCCTCCTTATCGAGGAGATAGCCAACCATGTGAAGGAGAAGAAGATAACAGGCATCAGCGACATAAGGGATGAGTCTGACAAGAGCGGCATAAGGGTTGTCATAGAGCTGAGGAAGGACGCACAGTCCAATGTTGTCCTCAACCAGCTATATAAGTATACGAGGATGACATACACCTTCGGTGCGATAATGCTCGCGCTTGTGGACAACCAGCCAAAGCTCCTGAACCTCAAGCAGCTGCTCCAGCATCACATATCACACAGGCAGGTGGTGGTGAGGAGAAGGACAGAGTTCGAGCTCAAGAAGGCAAGGGAGAGATCCCACATACTTGAAGGCCTCATAATCGCGCTTGATAATATTGATGAGGTCATAACAGGCATAAAGAAATCAGGCAGTATAGAGGAAGCGAAGAGCCTTCTCATGAAAGATTACAGCCTCAGCGAGGCGCAGGCAAAGGCAATACTCGAGATGAGGCTGCAGAAGCTTTCCTCAATGGAGCAGAACAAGATAAGGGAGGAGCAGAAAGAGCTCACAAAACTCATAGAGCGCCTGACGGCGATACTGGCTTCAGAGCAGGAGATACTCGCGATAATAAAGAAAGAGTTTGAGGAAGTGAGAGATGAGTACGGTGATGAGAGGAGGACTGTGATAGAGGAATCACAGGAGGATGACATGGTTATGGAGGACCTGATAAGAGAGGAGGATGTGGTGGTCACCATCAGCCACAAGGGATACATAAAGAGGACAAGGCTTTCCGAGTACAAGCAGCAGCAGAGAGGCGGAAAAGGAGTGATAGCCGCAGGAACAAAAGACGAGGATTTCGTGGAGCGGATGTTCATAACCTCAACCCATTCGAACATACTCTTCTTCACTGACAGGGGCAAGGTCTACTGGCTGAAGGTATACAACATCCCCGAGGCCTCAAGACAGGCGAGAGGCAAGGCGATAGTGAACATGATCAACATAGCGAGGGATGAGAAGGTGTATGCCTCGGTTGATGTGAAGGAATTTGATGATAAGCATTATCTTGTGCTGGCCACAGAGAAAGGGATAATAAAGAAGACCAACCTTAAGGAATATTCGAGGCCGAGGCAGACAGGGATAATAGGCATAACCCTTGAGGAGGGCGACAATCTCGTCAATGCTGTCCTCACTGACGGCAGCAAGCAGGTCATGCTCGCCACCAGCGGAGGGATGGCCATAAAATTCCATGAGAAGGATGCGAGGCCGATAGGAAGGACTTCAAAAGGTGTGAGGGGCATAAGCCTGAAAGGGGATGACAGGGTCATTGGGATGGTGCTTGCTGATGAGAGCAAGACCCTTTTCACTGTCACTGAGAACGGATATGGAAAGCGCACCAAAATATCAGATTACAGGCTCATAAACAGAGGGGGCGTAGGCGTCCGGAACATACAATGCACAGGCAGGAACGGCAGGGCTGTCGCCGTGAGGGTTGTGGATGATGAGGACCAGATAATGCTCATGAGCAGGAAAGGCATAACCATAAGGTGCCCTGTGAATGGAATCCCAGCCATAGGCAGGAATACCCAGGGAGTAAGGATAATGAAGATAAGCCCTGATGACAGCGTGGCAGGCGCTGCTGACATCGTGCAGGACTGAAAAAGCCTTCCCTGACCTTAAGAAGCATTAAAAAACGATTCTGAACATTCAAAGATGATGAACGGCCTTTGTTGCCTTTAAAGAAGGATTGTTTCTCTGGTAAAATATATCCCCTATAATCCCCCAACAGATTTCATATCCTTATAGGCCAAGAGGTCCGGTCTTATGGGAAGGGCAGGGATGACAGGCAGATATCATATGACAGGCCGCTAAGGCCCTTACAAGCCCTTCTCTGGGCCTTGAGAAATAAAACAGGGATAAATTCATCACTATTAAGTGATTAAAAAACGAAAGATTTAAATATGAGAGATGTGTAATGCAATCACAAGGCTAAAAATATGGCCAGACACCTTTCAGACAGATAAAAACACACAAGAAGATGTGTTGTGATGAAATAAGAAAAAATGGCAGACCCCAACAACAAACAGGATCTTGAATTCAGGATAGACACATTAGATGTGACAGGAGGCAAAGCTGTAAGCATAGATGACCCCTCAGGACAGGTAAAGGGAGTCATCTATAATGGAGACAAGCTCGCTCCTTCTTCCAGACTGAAAGAGGCTATATATCAGAGAGATGAAGCAAAGAATAAAGCAAGGCTCAACAGCAGGATTGCAGACCTTGCATTTTACATCGACGACCTGAATGATGACCTTCATATGGGAAAGAGGGAAATCAATGGAAAGGAAACAGAATTCACAGAGGACATGGCGATAAGCGAGATAATAAGCTATCTCGGGAAGGAGCTTGAGGCATACTATGCAGCATTCATACCCAACCCCTCACTGGTCCCCCAGGATATTTACGGGGGCACAGAACTGCACAGGCAGAACGGGGGGTTCAAGGAGCTGCCTGATCAGGGAAAAGATTTCTTTGAGAAGAAAAGGATAAAATACCCTCAGATTGCGATAGATTTCAATCGCGCGGAAACCAGCTTTGAGCCATCATTCGAGATGTACCTCCCCACAAAAGAAGGCATGAAAAGGCTGCACGGGGCCGCTTTTACGCTTTACCCTCAGCCAGGCGATGATGTGGTGGGAGCGATACAGGTCATAGGCGCAAAGAAGTTTAGTGATGAAGACAAGAGATTCCTGAAAAACTACACCAAGCTTGCGGATACCTTCCTCAGGGATGTGATGGAAAAGAAACTGAACAGGAGACTTGAAGGAAAATCACAATCAATGAACGGTGAATTCGATGAAGCTTTCAGCATAGGGGAAGATGTGAGCAGCCGTTTCGGCATGAGCGCTGAAGAGCTCGCCGGCGATTTTACAGGAGCAGGGGATTTTTCAACTGCCGATGGTCTGCAGAACAATGGAGCAGATGAAGGGACAGGAACAAGAAAGAAATGGAAGTTCTATGAGAAAGGCTCATATTTTGACACCCACTTTGATGATATACGTGATGGTGTTACAAATTCATTCCTCCTGGGATTCAGGTCTGTAAACATAGATACCAACAGCACATCCAGCCCCCAGGAACTCGCCGCCATGCGCTGGAGGGAAGGCAGCAAGTTCATAACAGACATTTACCAAGGCAGACAGGGGATCAACGTGCCTGAAGAGGATATAGAGAAGGACAGGGAATCGGCAGTATCCCTGGCAAAACTGGTTTATGGGGTATTCAATGAGGAAGGCAACAAGAGGGAGATAAAAGATAAGCTTGAAGGCGGCGAATACAAGCTAATGGGCGACAGAGGAGTGGATTATGAGACCATGACAACAGCGGCCATGTTCGTAGGCTCATTCGCAAGAGCCGTAAAATACATGAAAGATGCGGATAATATAAGAAGGGTTGATGAAGTAAGAGAGAATAATGACATAAAGGAGATGACAAGCTGGCTGTCAGAATTAATCGAGTACACTAACGGAAAGTTTTCATATTATGGTGATCCCCTTGTCAATAATAAAGGCAAGCCATCACCACTCGGATCCACAGTCATGGACATGGCGCAGAGGATCGACCCCAGGAAAGATAGCAATTTCGCGGTTGATCTTGTGGAGCGCATAATCGATTATGAGGAGAAGGTGCAGGAGTCAGGCAGCTCATCCGCAATGACACCCTACAATGCGCTAATGGATATGTACACAGACTGCACAAACATCAACGGAGACAAAGTAGAAGTGGACGAGAGGGAAGTTAATGCCTTAAAAATGATAGACAAGCTGGTCAGCCCTAAGGGCAGGCCTGTGTATAAGGACTTCAGAGAACAGATGAACAATATAAAATAAGACCCCATATTCCCCTTAAACAATACCAAAAACCTTATAAACATCTTTTTTCTTTTCCGGCCCATGATTTCAAGACTCTTCAGGAGCAGAAAAGGGGCTGTAACTGAGCGCCTGGGCGAGGAGATCGTGGATGAGATCCTTGAAGCAGGCCTCGCGATACTTCTTGTTGTGGCAGGGATCTCTTATTTCAACCTGGAGGAGAACTGGGTGGAGGCAGTCACCCTCTTCGCTGAGAATGCGGGCCTGCAGGGTGTGCAGAGCGAGATATCCATGATGTACAATTCTGTAGTATCCGGATTCCCTTTCAGCTTCATCAGCGCGCATCTTGCCGGATCCATAGCATTCGGCGCGATCCTCTGCATAGCGGGCATAACCATAAAGATCATAACCCTGAAATCAAGGGAGGAATTCATAAGGGACATGGGAAAGGTTATCCTTGTACCAGGTATTCTTGGTGTCATCGCCATAGTTTTCATACAGATAATGACAGTCAATTCACTCAACGACCTCTTCACGACATCAGATGTGGGCACTGCAGAGATAGCGCTCGGCCAGATATCATCAGGAGCCATGCTGTGGAACATGATGGGCCTGCTTTTCCTGATAGGGTTCTTCTCACTCATATTCGGGGCGATGCTGTTGTATATGGTCAAGGCCCTCAAGGGAAAGCCCGCATTCCTGGCCATATTATCAAGATTCCTCGTGTTCATAGGATGGTTCGGCCTCGGCTATTATCTTATAGTCCGCCTTCTTGCGCTTGAGGCGATTTCAGGGAGCCTTTACGGCGGCAATATACTCAAGCTGTTCGCCTTCTCATGGTACATATCGAGGGGCACCTTCATGACAGCTGTGATCATGTTCGCGCTCGGCTTCACACTGTACAAGCACGGAAACAAGGAGATCAGAAAGAAAAGGAGGGCTGCCATAAGGGAAGCCAAAAGAAACGAGATGGTAATCCATAAGAGCCCGTATGAGCAGGGATGAATCATTAAAGCTATTTTTGAGTTTAGGAGCTATATCTGAATGTTTATGAACATTCATGAACTATAAAGAGTAGTAACATGCTTTTTTAACCCCCAAAAAGCCTCTGTTTCCCGGATAAGTTATAAGTAGGCACATGATGACCACATCAACTGCCAAGTTCCAAGAAGGACTCAAAACAACTAATATGGCATGATAACAGAACACACAACAATAAATTTACCAAACATATAATGCAGCCACTGGATACAATATCATATATAAGATGGCAAAGAAGATGGCACAGAATAAGAACGAAAAAGCAGAGGATTCTGAAAAGGACGGGCTGATAAAGAAAGTCCGCGTCACTGATGGACAGAGGTCTTCCCTCTCAAATGTAATCGTGTCCATGGCAGATGATGTTTACGGATTGGAGCTGAACGGCAGGGTGAAAAAGAGCCTCCATGATATAGGAATGGTCATGATAGACGGAACGCTCTATTTCAGCGGATACCGCGGCCATGAAGACCCGGACGCACAGGAAGAGCTGCTTGAGGTGGAAAGCTTCAACGGTTCCTTGTTCGATGGCAAAGCCCCTGAGAGGATAAAGGTGGGGGATATGATACTGTACAGCGATAAGGAAGCAGCCATTCAAGAGGCCGCTAAAATAACAGAAGGGCCAGCTGAAGAATCGAATCTGGAAAGCATGGCAGGAACTGATGAAGGAATATATGACACCAACACCCCTGATAAGGATTTCCTGATTGCCGCATTATACGCGCGAGCGCTCCAGACAGCGGAGGAGAAAGAAGAGCTGTCAGGCAGGCTTGAGGAAAAAGCCAAAGAGTACGAAAGAGAGATGGAGAGCAAGGAAGATGAGCACCAGAAAGAACTGGCAGCGCAGAAGGATATCCTGGAAGGAAAACATGGAAAAAAGGAGCGCGAACTTAAAAGACAGGTCCAGGATTACGAGAAGAAGCTCGCGGAATATGAAGGCAGAGAGAATGGTTATGAAGAAAAGCTTGAGGAACAGAGAAAATACACGCAGTATCTTGACGAAGAGCTCAACAAGGCCAGGAAGCTTATCGAGAATTATGATGCGCTGGTGTCAGAGATCGCGGAGATGAGCCGGGAAAAGCCGCTGAGGGAGAGGGTGGCGGCCGCCAGGAACAAGCTCGTGGAACTCAGGGGCCTGAGAGAAAGAGTGAAGGAGCTTGAAGAGGAGATGAGCAGTGTTGAGGAACTGTACATAAGCCCTGATGCTGAAGTGCCTGCAGAAGATGGGGCGACACCCTTACAGAAGCCTTTACAGAAGAATACTGAAAGCACTAAAGAGAATGATGCTAGCTACAATACAGCAGGAAGCCCGAGAGACCTCGATGCAGCAGCGAATTATGTTGTGCTCAAGATATACAACAGATACAGAGGCGACGAGGATGCCGTAATGAAGGAGCTGAATGAGGTGCTTGACGGCTTTGAGAGGCTGGAGCCTGAAGATAAGGGCCTTACGCGCAAAGACTTCGCAATACTCAGGGAATTCTACAATCACAAATGCCAGGAGATGTCCCAGTACACCCTGATGGATCATTCAATAATAACACCTCTCATAGTGGACAATGAGATCAAGCCCATGTTCAGGAGCATGGAAACCCCAAGCGAGAGGGTCAGCCTGGAACACAAGCTGAGAGGATCATATGAAAATTATGAGACAGAACAATAACCGATTATGACCAACCCAAACCACCATATTTAAATAAGCGCGCCTCACCCATAATTCTATGAAAGCAATTGCCATAACAAATCCAGGCATCGAGGAGGTGGCGGCCCTTGAGATAAGGGAGCTCATAGGAAAGAAAGCAAAAAGCATATCCAGTGGAGAATCTGTTGTCCATTTCGATGCGGAGGATTATCATGCATTGTGCATCCTCTGCTACAGGACCCAGTCCCTTGCGAGGGTGCTTCTGCTGCTGGAAAGCTTTGAGTTCAGCAGTATCGATGATATAGGATCAATTGCAAAAAATATGGCGGGAGGAGGATTCAGAAAGCTTCTTACAGCGGATACAAGATTCAGGGTAAGGTGCAGGAGAGAAGGGAACCAGGATTTCTCCGGCCGTGATGTCGAGGATGTGATAGGAAAACACATTGAAGGCAGGGTTGATCTTGACTCCCCTGAGATCACAATCTACGCATACATACACGGCAACAAATGCCATATAGGCATTGACTTCGCGGGCTTCGACCTCAGCAAGAGGCATTACAGGGTCTTCACGCATAAGGATTCGCTGAAAGCGACAGTGGCCTATGCCCTCGTAAGGCTCTCAGGATATGAAGGGAAGGGTTCACTGCTTGACCCGTTCTGCACAACAGGCACGATACCTATAGAGGCAGCGCTCTACGCCTGCTGGTTCCCTGTCAATCATTACAGGAAGGAGAATCTGGCTTTCCTCAGGTTCAGCTTCATAGACAGGGAGTCTGTCATGAATATCCTTGAGGAAGAGGACAGGAAGATCGACCATGACAAAAATACAGACATAAAAGGCTATGATGCGATGCTCGCCTACGTGAAGGCATCCCAGAAGAACGCCAAGATAGCGGGAATAAACAAGAAAGTCCAGTTCGGCAAGGCTGAGATCAGCTGGATGGACACCAAAGCTGACAAGGAACAGGTAGACAAGGTGGTCACAAGCCTCCCCCCCATGCCCCGAAAGGGCAGCAGGAAAGAAGGGAAGAAGAGAATTGAAAGCATATACAGGGATTTCTTCTACCAGTGCGAGTTCATACTGAACAGCAAAGGCAGGATCACCATCACCGCGGACTCGCCGGAGGTCATGAGAAAACATGCTGAGGATTACGGATTCACCATAGAGAAAGAGATTACAGCGATGCAGGGCAAGAAACAGCTGAATATTTTTGTCATCAGAAAGTAAGCAGGAAATTTTAAATAAGCCATAACTCTCCTGTAGAGTGATGAGAAACAGAAAACCGAATGCTTTTGAGAAGATACTTCTCATCGTAGGGGTGGCAGTGCTGATGGTCGGCTATGGCCTCATCCACCGCCAGATAATAATAGATGGATTCACCATAGAGATAATAATAGCCATCTTCCTCTGGTTCGTGCTTGTGGCACTGATAATAATCGCTGCCGCCAATGAGAACATAAAAGAGGAACTGAAGGATATCGTTGAGCTCCAGCTTCAGGAGATAAGACTGCTGAGGGAGGAGATCAGGAAGAAGTGAATGGGCAATACCCCAAAAGCGGAGCCCATACAAGGAGGAAGGGAATGTTCTGGCCATGATGACACTCGACAGCCTGCTGGAGGAGGCCCTGAAGATAAAAGGGGTTTTTGAGGGAAAAAGAAAATACACCAGAAGATGGAACTCCCTCAATTATTTTGTCACAGGAGGCGAATGCAGGGACAGCGGTATAATGAAAGAGGGCAGATATTTCGGCATGGGATGCCCTCTCCCTGAGATAGAATCATTGAATGAAGAACTGGAGAAGGAACACCAAAACGGCCACATGATAACCAAAGGGCAGGAAGCCGGATTCTACAGCATAAGGATCTATACTGATCATTCAGGCGAACCCCTCTCACTACTGCTCTCAGACGGCAGAAAGACCTGCCGGCTCACAAGGCATGACGGCTTTCTGGGCACCAGATGGGCCCTTGATGAGATAGATTACGCATTCTCCGGACGAGCTGTGCTTACAGGCATGAGGGGATACCTATATGGGGAAGGCCATGACTCAAAGCAACATTTATAAATGACCTAAAATTATAGGTGTAATGTAGGGTCAGAAGGTGGCTGACGGTGGTTTTGCTCTTGAAGCATAAACCGCTGAGGAAAGTCCGCCCACAGCAATATCGGCTGCTTTTGGCTCCATGCACCGCGCATGGGGGCACAAGTTCCGGAAACGGAAGGCAACCGCTCAGAAACGATACCGCCTGCCAGGCGCTATGAGGCTTGCGAAGGCCGTGGTGACACGGCTGAGACATACCAAAAACCAGCTGAGTCTGCTGGCAGGAGAGGATGAAACGGCGAGTCCCGGCCTGTGCAACCCGGAAAGGGGCTTAGTAGAATGCCATCACAGGCCATCGCAATCGTCATGAAATGCTTTGCGTAACGCAATGCAACAGATGACGATTGTTCGGGTCTGACAGGAGGCGGCTTACTCTGGCCCTACACTTTTTATATCCTACAGGAAAGCAGGACAGCATAACAAAAAAACAGAAAAGGTCAAGACAATGGCAAAAGACAAAGTCTCAATGCCGAGATCTATGGGGGGTCTTGTGCAGTATTATGACGAGTACAAGTCAAAGATAGAGTTCAAGCCGGGCCATATCATAATATTCATAATAGCCATAATCCTTATAGAGATACTGCTGCACTGGAGGGGTGCATCCCTCCTTGGAGCAGGATGAGAGGGACAAAAAGGCATATGATGGAGGTTCAACTGCAAGATGATGCCGAATGTGAATCCGCGGATGATGAAACAGGCCATGAAGAAGATGGGCATGAAGCAGGAGGAGATAGAGGCCACTGAAGTGATAATAAAGACACCTGAGAATGAGATCGTGATCACAGAGCCCCAGGTGAGCAAGGTGAACATGATGGGCCAGGACACATATCAGGTCGTGGGCCAGGCCAATGTGAGGGAAAAGGGCTCAGAGGACAGCTTGAGCGAGGAGGACGTAAAGACAGTGGCGGAACAGGCGGGATCCAGCACTGAAGATGCGGAGAAAGCCCTCAAGGATAGCAGTGGAGACATCGCTGAAGCTATAATGAAACTGAAAGGGGAATAGGAGAATATACATGCCTGCCATCCCCCCGCAGAAATGTTCTTGTTTTGTATTGACTACTGTTTCCGAGCAAAAAGTTTATATATAGATATCCATATTACCTGCTTATGGACAGGGCCAGGGATGCTGCTGAGAAGGCCGTACGAAACTTGAAGATAGCTGATCACATGCTGACGCAGACATATCCCTCAGTCAGGGATTCCAGACTGCTGCTCAGTGTCATGGAGAACGTGTTCCTCTCTATGACCAATTCCATGGCGGCGATACTCCATCACGAGCGGGCCCATAAGAGGATCCCCCCTTTCCAGAACAATTTTGAATCAAAATTCAACATGTTCAAGCTCAAGGTGGCCCACAGGCATAACATAGACAAGGAATACATGAGCCTGATAAGCGCTTTGAAGAACACTCTCGTGGCGCACAAGAAAAGCCCTGTGGAGTTCAGCAGGAAGGATGTCTTTGTGATATGCTCTGACAGCTATGACATGAAAACAGTCTCAGTTGAGAATGTGAGGGACTATGTAAACAAAGCCAAGGGATTCGTCCGGACAATGCAGGGCATTGTGGGGGTTGAGACATGAGACACTGCCTGATGCGCTGGACCGGGAGGCACTTAATCATAAGAGACCGCACAGAAGCTGTCAGTAAAGACAAGCTCCACACGAGACACATCCAGATGATTAAAGACAATCTTAAGAGGGGAATATGAAAGAATCGCTGGAAAAAGCAAGGGAAGAGCTGAAAAGATCGGATCATCTTATCTATGTCAGCCTCAAATACACCAGGACATGCGATGTCTTCAAGAGCATAATTGAAAGGCTGATAAATGCCATGGATTTCATGATAGAGGCTCTGCTGAAGAAGGAAGCTGAAGACAACAATATAGAGGAGATACCGCCTCAGCCGATCGCGAAGTGCAAACTCTGCGCTGATACTACAGGTAATGACGAGATAAAGGAGATGTGTGATTTCTTCCTCACCCTCAAAAAGATCAGCAGGGCAGGATTCACGAGAGAAAGGGAATACAGGAGGCATGTGACCATGAGGATGGATATCGAGGGCACAGAGTGCAGCGTGGACATAGACACCATCACAGAATATTACAAGAGGACCCAGCATTATTATGATATGATCCAGGCCCTGCTGACAGGAGATGAATAGCAAGGAAATGCAAGCCACAGGAGGGGGACACAGGAAGATATAAATTGAGGGCAGGAACCCTGGCAGTAAAACATGACAAGTTAAGATGATAAGAGAGACGGCAGATGAAGAGCAGTCCCGAGAACAAGAGGTGGATAAATGACTAAATTTCTGGCTGTTGCATCCGCAAAAGGAGGGGTCGGCAAGACCACCACCGCCCTGAACCTGGGCACTGCGCTCACTAACTTCGGCAAGGATGTGGTCATAGTCGACACGAACATGGGAACACCCCACATATCGCTCCATCTGGGATCGCCTAAAATGAATGCCACCCTGAATGATTCCCTCTCAGGCAGGATCAACATAAGGGATGCCGCTTACCTGCATCCCTCAGGGATAAGGATAATCCCCTCAAGCATATCAAGCGACCACACGCGCGCTGCAGGGTATGGCCTGCTGCAGGAGACCCTGATGGATCTGGTGGGCACAACAGACCTTGTGCTGATGGACTCACCCGCGGGGAATGAAGGCGAGCAGGTCCTGAAAGCTTGTGATGAAGTGATAGTTGTACTGACCCCTGACACCCCTTCGCTCGCTGAGGCAATGAAGACCATAAGGACAGCTGAAGAATACGGAAAGAAGGTCATAGGGGCCATAATCAACAGGTCAAGAGGGGACAAGTTTGAGATGTCCGCAAACAACATAGAAAGCCTTCTGGAGAAGCCTGTCCTGGGTGTGATCCCTGAAGACGGTTCAGTGCTGAGGTCGCTGGCCCTTAACCACCCGGTGGTGTACACCCATCCTGAATCAGAAGCATCCCTGGGTTTCAAGGAGGTTGCTGCTGTACTGCTCGGCCAGGAATACAAGAGCGGAATAAACTGAAAGAGGAAGATGGCGGAAACAATAAAGGACAGGATGATAAGAAGGGGATGGCCTGAGGAAGAGGCAGAGCAGGCCATGCAGATAATAAATTCTGAAGAGAAGAAAGAGAAACACAAGCACTTCAAGATGAGCATGAATTTCGTGGTCTACTGGACCGTTCTGCTGGTGCTCACCCTTGCCAACTTCGTGATATCCATAGTCCTTGTACCATTCCTGCTCGTCCTGAAGCCGTTCCTTGTGGAGATGATAGTGGCTGTCATGGCGATCATATTCGGGCTCTTGTTCAATCTTGTGGTGAGGGATATAGAACACATAGAAACCAAGCACCATGTGGCTGCAGCAGTGTTCATACCCGCTGTGGCGATAATAAACATATTTATAATGGTCAATATCGCGAACACCATAGCGGAGAGGATAGACCTGTCTCTCCAGCAGAATCCGGTGTTTGTCAGCCTCATATACGCTGCAGTGTTCCTGCTGCCTTACGGATTCACCTCGCTGAGGGAATATCTGAAATCAAGAAAGGAAGGTCAAGGCAGGCAGGAGAGCGGCGGACAATCCTGATACTTCTGTGTTCTGCATGAAATTATATGCTCTGCAGGAAATCATTGAGCGTATTAATGACTGTAAAAGCAACCGCAATAAACAATTAGAGAATGGATTTGCGCCATTTTCAATAAGGATGGAGTATGCGGGGAAGCGGATTTCATAAAATTTATAAAGCCGCTCAATGAAGAGGATGGCGATGGCGGCAATAGTATAGTGGTCAGTACGCGGGACTGTGGATCCCGAGACCTGGGTTCGATTCCCAGTTGCCGCCTTGATAATTCATGCCTTTACATCATGGGCGGGAGCATGACATGGGAAGTGCCACAGCCCAAAAGCTTTATAAATAAGCTCTTGTACAGCAATAATATACCTTTATAAGCCTTAAAAAGCTTGATAAAGCCCGAGTTCAAAGCATTTGAGCGATTAAAAGGGCCAAAACCTTTTAATTCTGTCTCTTTATGCTTTACGGCTGTGAGGGCGCACATGGGTGATCACAGGCCGGAATGACAAGGGCTCGAAGGGAATTCAAAAATGGCAGAAAGCGAAAATTTCAGGCATATAGTAAGGATTGCTGAATCAGATCTTGAGGGAACAAAGCCCATAATAGATTCATTGAGGAACGTCAAGGGAGTGGACTTCATGTTCTCAAACGCCATATGCAGGGTATCAGGCATCAGCAAGGAAAAGAGGACAGGCGACCTCAGTGATGAGGAGATAAAACAGATAGACAATGTCATAAAGGAACCATTGAAATACAACATACCGAAATGGATGCTTAACAGGAGAGAGGATTATGATACAGGAGAAGACCTCCAGCTTGTAGGGGGAAGCATAAGGTTTGTGAGGGATAACGACATAAAGAGGATGAGGATGATAAAAGCTTACAGGGGAGTCAGGCACTCATCAGGACTTCCTGTGAGGGGGCAGAGGATAAAGGCGAATTTCAGGAGGAATAAAGGCAAAGTTACAGGTGTGAAGAGGAAGTCAGGTAAAAAATAAGCGGAGAACACGGAGAACAAAATGGGGGACCCAAGGAAGACAAGAAAAAGTTTCCAGACGCCGAGGCATCCATGGAACAAAACCACCATAGATGAAGAGAAAGGCATAACCAAAGAGTACAGTATGAAGAATAAGAGGGAGATCTGGAAGATGGAGTCCCGCCTCAGGAACTTTGCTGACAGGGCCAAAAGGCTCATAGCCGCTGAAACAGCAAACGCTGAGAAGGAAAAGCAGGAGCTGATAACCAAACTGCAGTCCCTCGGCCTGATATCAATAGAAGCGGATCTTGATGATGTTCTCAGCCTGACACTCAGAGACATACTGGAGAGAAGGCTCCAGACCATCACTTACAAGAAGAATCTCGCAAAAACAATGAAGCAGGCAAGGCAGTTCATAGTGCACGGTCACATAGTATGCGGCGACAAGAAGCTCACATCACCCTCCTATCTTGTACCTGTAAAGGAGGAAGGAATGATAAGTTTTGTGGAGAGATCATCCCTGAACGACCCTGAACACCCTGAAAGGGTCATACAGTCAGAATCAGATGCAAAAAAGAAAGGCAGGAAAGAGGAAGGAACCGGCAAGGGCGATGCTGCTGACAATAAAAGCGCCCAAAAGGAAGACAAGAAGAAATCCCCTGACAAGAGCAGGCAGAAAAGCGGTAAGAGAGGGGATAATAAAGAGGCAGGGGAGAAGCAGAATGCCGGGGCCCCAGAAGAAGGAGAGACAGGGGAGAAAGAGACCAAGGAAGAGGATAAAAGTAACAAGGAAGAGGTTGCAGCCTGAAAATGAAGGATAAAAAACCGTTAAGATGGGGCATTGCGCACATATACTCATCATACAATAATACAATAATCCATGTCACAGATGTAACAGGCAGAGAGACAGTATCAAAAGCAGGGGGAGGCATGGTCGTCAAGGCCCACAGGATGGAATCCTCACCCACTGCGGCGATGATGGCCGCCAAAAAAGTGGCAGAGGAGACAAGGGATAAGGGGATAACAGCCCTGCACGTGAGAATAAAAGCCCCAGGGGGCCACAACGGACCGCATAATCCTGGCCCCGGAGCGCAGGCTGCAGTGAGAGCCCTCTCAAGGATGGGAATAAGAATAGGTGTGATACAGGACGTGACCACAACACCCCACGACACATGCAGGAAGAGAGGAGGAAGAAGGGGAAGACGCGTCTAGAGGTGCAAAAATGGATGTAAGTTATCTGTCCAAGGACAAGAAAACAGGGAGAGAATCATTTCTCATAAAAAACTCAAGCCCTATGATGGTTAATGTACTCAGGAGAGTCATCACCAGTGAAGTCCCGACTATGGCCATAGAGGATGTAGAGATAAGAAAGAACAGCTCAGTGCTGTATGACGAGATGCTGGCCCACAGGCTGGGGCTGATACCTCTTAAGACCGACCTCTCATCGTATAATACTGGCGAGGAGTGCAAATGCGAGGGTGAGGGGTGCGCCAAATGCACGCTGAAACTCACAATGAAGGTGACCGCAAGATCCGATCAGGTAGTGACCGCTTCAGATATAAAATCAAGCGACCCCAAGGTCACTCCTGTATACGCCGACATGCCTGTGGTCAAACTGCTCAAGGGGCAACAGATAGAGATAGAGGCCACAGCAAGACTGGGGAGGGGCAAGGAACACATGAAATGGTCGCCGGGCCATGTTTATTACAAGTACAAGCCGGAGATCGAGATACAGAAACAGCCCAAGAACCCGGAAGAATTCGCCAAATCATGCCCGATGGGGGTGTTCGAGGTGAAGAACGGCAGGCTGGCAGTGAACAAGGACAAGCTGCTCGAGTGCCATAACTGCGGTGCGTGTGCTGATGCTGAACAGGGGGCAGTAAGACTCAATGAGTCAGACAGCGAGTTCGTTTTTTATGTGGAACCGTGGGGGCAGCTGACCGCAAAACAGATGTTCAACACTGCATTCGATGTTTATAACAGTAAGATTGACAGCTTCAAGGAGAGCATAGACCGGATCTGACCGCCCATAAAGTTTGGAGATTTGATTATACAAAGGTTCATGCGGGAGTGCCGGAGGGGTCAAATGGGGCTGCTTTAAGTCTCAGACCAGACGGGCTAGGTTGAGGAAAACAATTTCAGAAGCCTAGTGGCTTAGTGCCTGCGCGGGTTCGAAACCCGTCTCCCGCATAGTGATAATGAAAGACTCAAGAAAAAACAGCGGGAGATAAATCAACGGTCGTGGGATTGAGCGTAGCGAAATCCCACTTGGCATTGCGTGCGAGCTGAGCGTAACCAGCTCCGCGGGTTCGAAACCCGTCTCCCGCATAGTAACCATTCGAAATAAGCACCCCCTGTTTTTGGGGCGTAATAAAGACAAGTGACCATAAAAATGACAAAAAGGACAGGAACAACAAACCCTCAGATGAGGGGCCTTATAGATTTCCTTAAAAGGCAGTCCATAGAACAGAAAGTCGCTTTCTGGAAAAGGATTGCAGAGGACCTGGAGAAGCCCTCCAGAAAAAGAAGAATCATCAATCTGCACAGGATAAACAATCACACGAAGGAAGACGAGAACATAATAGTGCCCGGCAAGGTGCTGGGGACAGGATCCCTCAACCACAAGGTGAATGTGGCTGCATGGTCATTCTCTGACAGTGCGGTCGAAAAGATAAGGAAGGCCAACGGAAACTGCATAAGCATTGTGGAACTCATGAAAAAGAACCCTAAAGGCCAGAACATAAGAATAATCGGATGAAAGGAAAGGACAAAATGATAATAGATGCTACAAACCTGGTGCTCGGAAGGCTTGCGACAGCGGCTGCAAAAAAAGCCCTCGCAGGGGAGAAGGTGGATATCGTCAACTCTGAGAAGGCGGTCATAACCGGCACTCCGGAACTCACATACAGGAGATTCAAGGAGAAAAGGGACAGGGGAATCCCTCTCAAAGGGCCTTATTACCCTAGAATGCCTGACAGGATAGTGAGAAGGACTGTGAGGGGCATGCTCCCGTGGGACAAGACAAGAGGGAGGCAGGCCTTCAAGAATGTGATGTGCTACATAGGAGTCCCCGAAAGCCTTAAGAACGAGAAGACAGAAACAATAAGAGAGGCGGACATCTCAAAGGTCCCGAACCTCAAATACACCACAGTGGAACACATATCAAAACTATTAGGTGCAAAATGGCAAAAATAATCCATACTTCAGGAACAAGGAAAAGGGCGAGAGCCAGAGCAACCATCAGGGAAGGCAAGGGCATCGTAAAGATAAACGGCAAGATGCTTGATGTGTTTGAGCCTGAAATGGCGAGGATGAAGATAAGAGAACCCCTTCTGCTGGTAAAAGATGTCTCCGGGAAGGTGGATATAGACGTGAATGTGCATGGCGGCGGGGTGATCTCAGGAGCGGATGCAGCAAGGCTCGCAGTAGGAAGGGCGCTGGCAGACTACACTGGAAAGGCAGGAGTGAAGGAAACGCTCTCAGGATACGACAGGAAACTCCTAGTGCCCGATGTGAGGCATAAGGAGCCCTGCAAACCCAATGTATCAAAACCGAGAAAGAAGAGACAGAAGTCATACAGGTAAAGCGATCAGGATGGAAAGGTAAAATAAAATATCAAAGGTGCGAGAATGATAATACCTATAAGATGTTACAGCTGCGGAAAACCGGTAGGACACCTCTGGGAGGAATTCAAGAAAAGGGTCTCTGCAGGAGAGGACAGGAAGAAAATCCTGGATGATATGGGCCTTGACAGATACTGCTGCAGAGGGCTCTTCATGGGGCATGTGGACCTCATAGACACTGTAGCTAAATTCAAGAAATTTTGAGGCCGACAAGGAAGTGAAAGAATGAGTTACAGGTCAGCAAAGAAGCCGATACTTCTCCGCAGGGGAAGAAACAGGAAGACCAGGCCCAAGACATTCCATACTGAAGAGGCTGCAAAGAAGTGGGCGGAGGAGAACGGCCTGAAAAAGTATTCGCTTGTTGACATGAAGAATCCCGGCTCAAAGAAGAGGAAGATAAAGGTCATCGAGCAATAATCCATTCTTTATTGTACATATTTTCCATCGCACCCCATTAAATTTATATATAAACCCCTTTTATCCAACCCAATGGCAGACTTCAACGAGATAGCCCGGAAATGGCAGAAGAAGTGGGAAGAGAGCAGTATCTTCAGGTCAGAAGAGGACCCAAAAAAGAAGAAATTCTACTGTCTTGAGATGTTCCCCTACCCCAGCGGAAAGCTGCACATGGGCCACATGAGGAACTATTCGATAGGTGATGCCCTGGCAAGATACAAGCGCATGAAAGGCTTCAATGTGATCTACCCGATGGGTTATGACGCGCTCGGCCTGCCTGCAGAGAATGCCGCGATAAAGAACCAGAGCCACCCCAAGGAATGGACCTACAAGATGATCGAGGCCATGAAGGAACAGCAGAAACAGCTCGGCCTGAGCTATGACTGGGAGAGGGAGATAGCGACCTGCAGCCCGGCATACTACAGGTGGAACCAGTGGATGTTCCTCAAATTCCTTGAGAAAGGGCTCGCTTACAGGAAGAAAGCACCCATAAACTGGTGTCCGAAATGCCAGACAGTACTGGCCAATGAGCAGGTGGAGCAGGGCAAATGCTGGAGGTGCGGCTCTGCTGTCGAGGTAAAAGACCTTGAGCAGTGGTTCCTGAAGATAACAGACTATGCTGAAGAGCTCCTGAGCGAGCTTGACAAAATGGAGAACTGGCCTGAAAGGGTAAAGACCATGCAGAGGAACTGGATAGGCAAGAGCCACGGCACTATGGTCAACTTCAGGCTTGAAGAGAGCGGCGAGGCGATACCTGTATTCACCACAAGGCCCGACACATTGTACGGGGTCACTTTCATGGTCTTCGCTCCCGAACATCCCAAGGTCATGGAGCTTGTGCAGGGCACAGAAAATGAGGACAAGATAAAAAAGTTCATCAACAGGGTGGTCATACAGGAGAAATTCACGAGGACTGCCGAGGACAAGGAGAAAGAGGGCATGTTCACAGGCAAGTACGCCATAAACCCCCTGACTGAGGAAAAAATACCAATATACATAGCGAACTTCGTTCTCATGGAGTACGGTACAGGAATGATAATGGCTGTTCCTGCTCACGACCAGCGCGATTTCGAGTTCGCAAAGAAATTTGACATACCAATAAAGGTGGTGATAAGCCCCGAGACATATGAGCTGAATCCGGAAAAGATGAGCCGCGCCTACACTGATGAAGGCGAGCTAGTCAATTCAGGAGATTTTGACGGAATGAACAATCTGGAGGCGATAGAGAGGATATCAGAGCATATAGAGAAGAAAGGCATGGGAAAGAAGACCGTCCAGTACAAGCTAAAGGACTGGCTCATATCAAGGCAGCGCTACTGGGGCACGCCCATACCTGTCATATACTGCGAGAGATGCGGAACGGTTCCTGTACCGGAAAAGGACCTTCCTGTTGTTCTGCCTGACAAGGCGAACTTCAGCGGGGAAGGAAACCCTCTCGCAACTAATGATGATTTTGTCAATGCAAAATGCCCCGCCTGCGGCGGCAAGGCAAGAAGGGAGACAGACACGATGGACACATTCGTGGACAGCTCATGGTATCCATTCAGGTACTGCGACCCCAAGAATGAAGAGAAGCCCTTCGGAAGCAAGGCAGATTATTGGATGCCTGTTGACCAGTACATAGGGGGTATAGAGCACGCGATACTCCATCTTTTATACGCGAGATTCTGGACAAAAGCGATTAGGGATATAGGACTTACGAAGGCAAGCGAGCCGTTCTCAGCGCTCCTCTGCCAGGGCATGGTGATAAAGGACGGCAGGAAGATGAGCAAGAGCTTCGGAAATGTGGTTGATCCCACAGAGATAATAAGCAGGTACGGGCCTGACACTGCAAGGCTTTTCATACTCTTCGCCGCCCTTCCCGAAAAGGAGCTTGAGTGGAGCGATGAAGGCGTCAACGGAGCTTACAGGTTCCTTAACAGGGTCATGAACCTCGTGGAGGATGACATCAAGGGAAACGATGCAGGGCTCAACAGCAGGGACAGGTACATAACAGCTAAACAGCACAAGACCATAAAACAGGTCACCCAACACATAGACAATTTTGAGTTCAGCCTTGCTATAGGCCGGATAATGGAGTTCGTGAATGCCCTGAACAAGTACAGGGAAGGAAGCATAAACAAGAGTGTGTATGATGAGGCGGTCAGGACGACAGCACTGCTACTGTCACCATTCTCCCCCCACCTTGCTGAGGAGATGTGGGAGATGCTCGGGAATGAGGGTTTTATATCCCTGCATGAATGGCCTGAGCATGATGAGAGCATGATAGACGAGAAGGCGGAGCAGGCAGAGGAAATGATACACAACACAATATCCGACATCAACTCAGTGCTAAGCCTCACAAAGATAGAAAAACCCTCAAAGATAACCCTGTTCGTCGCCCACAGATGGAAGTATGATTATGTCAGCATGCTGAAGCAGAAGCTGGAAGAGACAAGGGATCCGTCAGAGATATTAAAGTCAATAATGCAGACAAAGCTGAAGGAGCACGGCAAGGAGATATCAAAGCTCACGCCGAAGCTCGTGGCGGATGTGAGCAAGCTGCCCAAAGTAGTGCTTGAGCAGGATTCAGAAGCAAAAGCCCTTGATGAAGGGAAAGAAGCCATAGAGAAAGAATTCAATGCAAGGGTTGAAGTTATCATGGGCGACAAGAGCAAAGAGGAGAAGGCAAATCAGGCCATGCCCGGAAAGCCCGCAATACTTCTTGAATGAATATTCGCCGCCGCCCAATCATTTCTTATCTCCAAGTTCTTTCCTTACCTGATTATAAAACTCACTGAATGATCTTCTAGGGTTCAGGGGACTGGTGACCCTGCCAATATACAATAGCAGTATATCCCTGATATCCTGAGGGGTCTTCTCACGCAACTGTTCTTTTGCAGTTTCAAGTTTTCCGTCAAGGCTGGCTTCGTAAGGCCTTTCCGCCCACATCTCAAGTACAAGAACAGAAGAGTAATCCCCTGATTTAAGCGATTCCTGCTCAGCGCGCTGTATTATATCATGCATATTCATGTTGAAACCTATCTGGTAATATTCATTGACAGGCCTGTAAATCCTGGCATTTGCCGCTGCTTCTGCTATTCCTTGCTCTCTTCTCCACTTCTCCTGTTCTGATATTCTCCCCGGCATTATAGTCTAACCTCATGTGTTTTTTAGCGATGCATGGCCCCGATACTCAATGCGGGCTCATAAGATAATAGCGATCAGGCTGATAGAAATTATGCAGGTTATGCAGTTCCTGATGGTTATGCCTGATCTCATGCTGGCTGTTGGTATGGATGTGATATTTAAATCTTTTCCGTTCTGCAGCCCTTTCATGCTCAGGTCTTGTCAGTGTAGTTGATCATACCATTTATTGCAGGGGCGTATCTGGCGATATCAGGCACAGGCACATGGAGGCCTGCGGAGAAACACCCTCTTGTCATGAACCTTTCTGTCTCGCAGTCAACACCCTCAATAGCGCCGCTGCAAAAGATATCCCCTGAACTCGTGTCAATGAACACTCTTCCGTCTCTCCCTTCCTCTCCGCTTATGTAGTCTCCGCACTGGGCGCATCTCATGGAGATATCATCCTCAAATCCTATCTTGCCTGCTGAGACGGCCTTGGTTATGGCCCTTGCATAGCTTTCATGGATCTGGCTGAATAACATGTGGGGAGGGCCGTATTCATTGTCCCAATGCTTTGTGCAGCCCCTCCCATCCACGCTGACATAGCCGTTGCCGCATATGATCGTCTGCCTTCCAGGATGGATGAGCAGGAAACCTCTTGGATCAGGATTAGCAGGGTGGGGCTCGCCTGCATTCTCCCCGCATGCGCATAAGATCTCAAGTTCGTTGTACCCTATATTGTACCCTATATTTATCTGTTTCATCTTTTATTCCTCCGTTTCAGTTTTTGTCCTTTATAGTGTGCTTCAAAAAATAAGCAATAGAAGTGTGTGAATAGGAATCAAACAATGCACTGCTGGCTACCCGGCCAGCTCACCGCAGAAGCAGAGCTAATATTGAGAATACATTCCTGGATTTTAAAGCTGTCCTGCCGGATTTCATCTTTCAGCATACCTGCGTGCTACATCCTCAACGATTCTGGGCATGATGGGGAGATGGTACACCTGGCCCTTCCTCACCATCTCATCTGTGATATCAAAAGAGCGTGTGTTTTCCAGTCTTCCCTTGATGAGCCTGCCTCCTTTGCTGTCAGGGCTGTAATCAAACATGATATGATAAGGGGTCTCGCCTGAACCAGGAAGGGAAGGGTTTATCTCATGACACTCCCTCCCCATATCATCAGTGTAGCTGGATATGTCTGCCACTTCAGCGAACCTCACATACTCACCTCTCACATTCACTATCACTGCCACTGAATCCCCTTCAGCCAGTTGATCAAGATTCTTAAGAGGCCTGCCGAAATTCTCGAGGTGGCGCTGGCACATGACAAGTCTGTCTCCTAAAACCATTGTCCGCCCCCCTCCACTTCTGTTCCCATTGCTTTTGTCCCCATTATATACATCCCCATTGAATCCATGAAATCTTTCCCTTAATGCCGAACCATAGTCTGGACCCCTGATAAGGACGCTGTATTCTTAAGATATTGATTGAGAATAGCAACGCCCTGGTGCGGTTCACTGCACCAGAACAAGGACCAGAACTACGACTACCAAAACCAGCTGTACGATTCCTGACAAGACTGATGAGGTTTTGGCTCTCATGGTCTGTGTGGTTATCAGTAAGTGATATATAAATTTTTTGGAGAATCCGGGGCCATGGAAATTTGGCATTTCACCCCCCTGCTAAAGTTTCAGGAAATAAAGGACAGGCACCCCTCACTGGACACAAGCCATAGGAAGAGGCTGCCCCGGCTTTTCCTCAATCCCGCTACCCTGCAAGCATCAATGCCAAAGGTTAGTGCTGCTTCATTCCTGACCTGACACGATTCCCTAAGGCACCAATCCTGCAGGACAGAATATCATCGTCCAAGCCAAGACCTCAACCCATGGCCTGCGCCTCATAAGGGGCATCACCCAGCCGTAAAGCCCGTTTGCTGTATAGGAGAGGGCTGACCTCCCGGCTAGCCTGCCCAATGGCTTTTTCCGGCATGTCTTTTTAAATATTTTTCGTTAACTTTATATAAACAGCTATATTTATAAGGGGAAGAGGTGATACAATGTGCCATGGTAAAGCAGTATGGGGTGGCATAGTTCTTGTTCTCGGCATCCTTCTGCTTCTGAAGGATACTGGAGTGTGGGACTTCTGGAACATAACCCCCTGGACGCTGGTCTTCCTAGTGGTGGGTCTGGCTGTCCTGCTGAAAAGCAAGGAATCCAAAAAGAAGAAGAAATGATCTTCTTTTAATTTTTATTCTGTTCTCTACTCGGGATCTCATATCTTCTTTAGCGACATGTTCTTGAATTCGTTTTCAAGCAGTTTCTCTGCTTTTTTTGTCAGCTCTCCGGTCGTTATGAAGAATACCGGAAGCTTCTTTGACTGCGCGCTTATGTATACGGAGCTGAGATCGCCGTCATTCACTTTCTTCTTGTTCTTTGCCTTGCAGAAGTAGGTGAGGGTGCCGACAGGGCTGGGTATCTTTACTGTGAATTCGATGTCTGATTCCTTCCTGATTATGTTAAAGTCCAGCATCTCTATACTGTTATCATCAAAGTATTTCTTTATCCTCCTGAAGAAACTGTCATCCGGCTCTCCAGCATCTTCACATTCTTTTCCCTCCTTTGGTTTGGCCTCTTTCTTGGCATTGTCATTCTCATCGCCGCTATAAGCTTTTTGGCCGAGGGAGCTCTGCACATCTTTCTTTTTCTCCTCGATATTTTTTGCCTCTGTCTTTTTCGCCGGCTCCTGATTATTAGTTTCATTGTCCTTTGATGGCTGGGGCGATTCCCTCTTATTATCCATCATGCTTTTCCTGTCATCGTTTTCCTCATCCTTCACTGCGGGTCCGCCCTGGCTGTCAGTCTGCCTGTTCTTGAGATTCTCATCAGTGTTCCGGGAGTGATTTCCCTCATTGCTGGGCCTTTCCCTGTCAGTGATGCCCATCATGTCCCTTATTGTCTTTTCCGCCTCTTCATTGGGCACAGCATACCATTTCCAGAATATATGATTTGTATTGTTTATGGTCACCTGCAATGGCTTCGCGAAATCCTTTAACTGCCTCAGGGCCGCCCTCACAGCAGGCGCCTGCTTCTCATCCCTGAGTATCCTCTTCTCCTTGAGAAGATCGAACGCCTCTTTCTCCTTGGGGTGGAGATTCTCTGCGTACTGTTCCAGCTTGTTTTCCTGGCCGGGATAATAATAAAGAGGGGATCCTCCTGATTTTATTGAGGAAATCTTCAGCATGTTCTTGCTCACCAGCTCCCCCAGGATTGCAGAAGTGAACATTATGTTCGTGTCAAGCTCCTTGTTTATCTGGGAAGGCACGACTGGACCTTTCATGCGCACTATCTGTAATGCCTTATCATGGGCGTTGGAGACTGTCATGGGTTTTTCAAGAAGTTTCCAGCTTTATATATTTTGTTGTTGATGATTCCGGCCATGGCAATCCTTCAGCCTGTTTTAGCCAATTTTACGGCCTCGCCGGCCTATGGCCTCACCCATCTTATCTCATAGTAGGTGACATCGTTCTCGTCATCCACTATGCCTATGAGGAGCCTCTTCTTTGTGGAGTGGGCCACCCTGTTCTTTGCCGCGAATTCATACCATGTTATTGTTGATGCCTCATGCACCGGGTAGATTATCCATTTGGCGTGGTCCTCTCCCGGCTTGACACCGCGGTCATAGACCCTGAAATCAGCTCCGAACTTTAGGGCTGTCTTTATGATGTATCCCCTGTTCCTTATGTCGCGGAAAACGCAGTATCTGACCCAGAAGTTGGGCTCCAGCTTTGTGGCCTTTCTCGTGAATTTCTCAGGGGCCATCTCACTGCCCCTTCCGTCCACTATGAAGATCTTGCCCTTGTCAAGAAGGTATAAGGCTTCAACAAGGGAGAGCTGGACCTTTCCGTTGGCCATTATCTTTCCGTACCTGCTCTGGTTGTAGAGTTCCCTCGCATTGTCAGAATTCTCGGTGAGCACTCTCTCCTTCAGGAATTCGGCCTTGACCGGCTGTTTGTTGACCTGCTGTTTGGCTTCCTTTCTATGGTCTTTCTGCCCTTTGTCCTGCTCTTGTGCCTCTTCGGGCCTGCCAGCCCTCTCAGTCTCTTCTGTATCGGTTTTCCTGCTGCTTTGCTTTTTTTTCTTGGCCATAATCAGAATTTAGGGCCCCTTTATTTAAATTTTTACGTTCAAGGAATATTATTTTCTATATAGTAAATAAAATATTGGTTAGTATAGGATATTACAGGTGCCAGCGGATAGCAGGGCATTTCATGATTCCTTTTCGTGATTCAAAACATTTTTAATAGAAGCGGATTTCAGTGAGAGTATGCAATTGACCTTTTTGGGTACCTCATGCATGGTGCCTACAAAACAGAGGAATGTGAGCGGAGTTTTCCTCAGCTACAAGACTGAGGGGATACTATTCGACTGCGGTGAGGGCACGCAGAGGCAGATGAACATTGCAGGCATAAAACGCACAAAGGTGACCAAGGTTCTCATAAGCCACTGGCACGGCGATCATGTTTCAGGCCTGGTCGGCCTGATACAGACCATGGGCAATGATGATACACCCCCCACACTGGAGATCTTCGGGCCGAAAGGGACTGAGAAGCATATGGAGCACCTGATGAAGATGTGCGTGTTTGAATCCAGGGTCAACCTTAAGATTTATGAGATAGATGTTGATGGGGTGGAGAAGGTTTTCGAGGACAAGAACTTCATCATTGAAGCGGCACCTCTTAAGCATACAAGCCAGTGTGTGGGTTACTCTTTCATTGAGAAGGACCGGAGAAAGATTGACATGAATTACCTGGCGAAGATGGGGGTTCCTGAGGGAAAACACCTGCAGGACCTCCACAAGGGAAAATCAATAAAATGGAAAGGAAAAGATGTGGATGTTGATAAGGCCACAAAAGTCATAGGGGGTAAGAAGATAAGTTATGTCATGGACACTGCGATATGCGACACAGCAATAGAGCTGGCAAGAGACGCTGACGTGCTGATATGCGAATGCGCTTATTCAAGCAGGTTTTCAGAGAAAGCAAAGCTTTACAAGCATCTCACCTCAAAACAGGCAGCCACAATAGCAAAAGAAGCTGATGCGGACCAGCTTTACCTCACCCATTTCTCCCAGAGATTCAAGGACACTGATGAGATAGAGGAGGATGCTAAAAGCGTTTTTGAGAATTCTGTGGCTGCGAGGGATTTCATGAAAGTCAGGTTATGATTCCTGTCATTATGCATCCAGCCATATAGCCCCTATTGCCATGCGCCACACCCAGTAGATCAGGATATCAGGGCGCAGGCAAGGTAAAAATTTAAAAATAACACATGCATCTCCTCCGGATAGAGAAGGTTTGAGAGAATAGAGAAAGTTTAAGAAAAAAAGAGGCGAACATGGCGGGATTCGATTTTAATGCTGTTCTGAATAAGGTGAAGGGATTCTTCAGGAGTATTCCCGACAAGCTGAAGGCGCTTCCTGACAAGATAAAGGCCCTGCCGGAGACAGTAAAGAATGCTCCTCCTGACGAGCAGGCAGCGTATGGCGCTGTAGGTCTCGGAAGCTTATTATTCATCACAGGGCTCATACTCATCATTGTGACATGATATTTAACAGGATGTCCTGCCCCGGACCATGATCTCCTGTTTTATGATCCCATGACAACAGCAGATAAGAGAAAAGAAAAAGTATTAATCTCATTCGCCTTTCTTATTATTGAGGGATTCATCCATTCTGAGGGTCTATTCCCTTGCAGAAAGTTTTATATCGCCTGATTTGACTGTTTTCCTGCCTGCGTGCATGGAAAGCTTCACTGCTTTTGCAGCTATCTCATTAGCCCTGTCCTCCACAACATCCTTGAGAGCCGCTTTTGCCTTGTCAGAGACCCTATCAGCGCCTGACAGTTTAAGCACTTTCTCCATTGCAGCGAGTGGAAGCAGTCTTTTGCTTGGGTTAGCCATTATATCAACCTCCTATGATGAAACGTGAATCTTTCATGAATCCATTTCTGTAAGGCAAGAAATGCCTTTTGAATTTGGTAAGAGCAGTGATTTATAAATATTTTGTTTTTTTAAGGGTTTATAAACCTTTTTTAGGCCATAAAAGGCCAGAAAAGACCTGCAATGGCCCAGCGGGCCATGGGACAGGTTTGTTGGATTGCCGCCTGACTTGATAAGGGGATTGAGGGTGATTAGCGCAACTGTGGGGAGGGGAAGGGTTCAGAGGCGATTCCAAAATGATTACAGGAAGGGATTCCACTGGACACTGGACTTCCGCAGGTTAAGTATTTAAATAAGAGGTACATGGGATTTTGTCATGACAAAGAAAAGCAGAGGGATAAGCGCGGAGAGGGAACTTCTGCACAGGTTCTGGGATAACGGCTGGATAGCGATGAGGGCGCCCGCTTCTGGCTCAATAAGGTATCCCTGCCCTGATCTTCTCGTTGGGAACGCCCTCAGAAAACTTGCCATAGAATGCAAGACCACAAGGTCTGACAAGCAGTATGTGTCAGAAGAGCAGATAGAGAACCTGAAGAGGTTCAGCAGTGTTTTCGCGGCAGAAGCCTGGCTCGCAGTAAGGTTTGACAGGCATGAGAGAGGCGAATGGTTCTTCCTCAGCCTGGAGGATCTCAAGAAAACAAGAGGCAATAATTATGTGGTGAGTCTTGAGGAGGCAAGAAACAAAGGGCTTTTCCTGAGTGAGATACTGGGGGAGAACAAGACAGTATGAACAGGATTTCAGTGCAGCTTAAGAATCTTCCTCAGGCCCATGCTGAAGATTATTGAGAATATTATGTACGTTCCCAGCCATCCGATACCCCAGCCGAATATGTTGAGTATGACAAGCTTGCCCTGATCGATTATCACTCCGCTGACTGTCCCGTCGTGCACCTCCTTGATGGGATCCTCGTATCTCACACGGGACACAATCACATCCTTGAAGTAGTTCTTTCCATCCACCACGTACTCAATAGTGTACTTACCTGCTTTTCCCTCCAACTCCCAGCCCGCGAAATAGACATCCGTATCATCATCAAATACCTTCCCATACCTTCTGGAGGTGAGATAATGGTTATCAAAAGGGAGCTCATCAGGATTGTCCTCCGCGCCTATCATGTTCACATCAGAAGTCCTGCCTGAGAGCAGTGTGAGGCCTTCAGGCACGATTATCTCGGCCTGCTCGGCAGCATCCTCATCCTCAAAGAAGATATAGGTTGAGAATTTCTCTCCCGGCGAGACCGGCTCATAGGCGAAATTACCGCTCAGCCATCCGAATATGAGTATTATAGGGATGAATGTGACAAGAGTCGGTTTCATGCTTTGCATCATGTACTTCATGTTCTTCTCAAAAGCCTTCTTCTGGACTTCCATCATCTTCTGAGGTTTGTCCCTCAGCTGTTTCATCTCCTTCTGCATGCTCTTGATATCGCTCTTCAGTGTCTTCATCAGCTCCTGATCAGTCATGTACTTGTAGATTATCGTTATGATCAGGGCCAGTATGAATGAGAGGAGTATTATCGCCACAAGAGGGTTCAGTTTGAGGAAAGGATCGAGAACAGGGGACAGTACAGAGTCCAGACTATCATAGAATCCCATCTTCAGATCCCCCATACCTTCAAGTTTTTGCCTGGTTTGCTCATTCTCATTTTAATCATTTCCAGCAGGCAGCAGTTTCCTGTCCGGCCGCCATAGCTCTAAATTCATATCTCTATAACTATCTCTCTATGATTATATCTCTATAAATTTCCTCATCATCGGATGCATGTCATACATGTGCTGTTTGGCGATCTCCTCGTAAAGCTTATAGATTATCATCACAGTCAGCAGCAGCCCTGTACCCCTGACCAAAGAGCCTGAAAGGTCCGCTATGGCCGCCAGGAACCCTATGCTTATCGCCCCCATGACTGTGAGAGGCCCTATATACCTGTTAAGCAGGCTCTCCATCACTCTGGGATCCCTCCTGAAGCCGGGTATCTGCAGGCCGGATGACATCATCTGTTTTGCCTGGCTCTTGGCATCCATGCCTGCTGTCTGCACCCAGAACCAGCTGAATATTATGCACCCGATTATCATTATGACCATGTAAATGAGCCCTTTGCCCACATCAGGGAGCGTGAGACTTCCTTTTATCAGCTTGCTCACAATATCAGGGGAGTTTATCCAGGCCGCAAGGCCTGTTATGGGGGTATTGCCCTGAAAAGTGCCCAGTATCGGATGGCCCCAGCTCTCAAGAAGCCTTGCCCACAATTGTATATTCGCCAGCAGCGCAGCGACGAGTATCACAGGTATGTTGCTGGTGTAGATGAAAGCCAGAGGCCATCTCACGCCGTGCCCCCTCACCCTTCCGAAAGAGAGGGGTATCTCCACCTTCATTGCCTGAGTATACACTGCTATGACGAACACTACTATGGTTGATATTATGCCCGCGATCATCAAGGCCGCAGTCACAGGATCCCCTGCAGCGAGGCTCTGGAACAGTGCGGGAATGGCTCCTGCAGATATACTGGGATTGGTCGGGCTGGGGAGCGGGCTTATGGCCCTTATGAAGAGGCTCTTGGAAACACCCGCCGCGATGAAAAGGCTTATACCTGATCCGAATCCCCACTTGCTCACTATCTCATCCATGAACATGATGATTATTCCGCCTATGAAGAGCTGGAAGATGAGGAGCAGCTCCACCTGGAAATACATTCCCGTGCCCCTCAAAGCTTCTGAAGGGGCAAGGCCGCCCATAAAGACGTAGACTATGGCCTCAAATATTATGAAGAACAATGATGCCACTTTCTGCCAGCCCTGAAATTTTTTCTTCCCTTCAGTGCTGGAAAGGTCAAATCTTATTATGCCTGAGCCGTTCAGCAGCTGCATGACTATGGATGAAGTGACTAAGGGGCCTATGCCGAGAGATATTATCGATCCGAATTCAGCGCCGAGTATTATAGAAAGGAATTCGAACTGCTGAAGAGAGTTCTCCCCAAGCCCGTACATCGGTATGAGGCCGAGGACAAAGAATAAGGAGAGGATGATACCTGTCCATTTGAGTTTTTCCTTGAAAGAAAGCTTTTTCTGTGTGGGAGGCTCTATCTCCGGCAGGTTCATCAGAATCTTTTTAAGCATGGACATTTTATCTTATCACTGCCATTTCACGCCTGCGCGTCCTTTTCAGGCTGTTGGCTTTCCTCTTTTTGCTCTCTGGTCCCGTCCTGGATTTTGTTGCCCTCGCTCGCTTTGCCGTCATCAATGAGTTCAACATTCCCTCCTGCCTCACTGACCCTTTTCATAGCCTTATCTGTGGTTCTCCCGACCCTGATGGCGAGCTTTGCAGAGATGGTTCCAGCTCCTGTGAGCTTGTCATACCCCATCTGCTCGAGGTCCACCCTGTATTCACCGTTCTTGGATTCCGCCTTACCATCCTTGACCCAGGTATCGAGCTTTTCCCCTATCGTTCTCAGGTTGATTGACACTGAGGGCTTCTTGTTCTTTTTCTTGAATCCATGGACACCAAAGTATTTCTTCTGTTTCCATATCATGGGCTTCTTGGCATCACCTCTCTTGCCTGAGCCGGCCATGCCTCTGCCCCCCCTGTTTCCGGCCCCTCTTCTCTTCTTCATGGAGCCGCACCCATGGGTCTTGGATCCCCTGTATATGGTGACTTTCTTTCTTCTTTTGGCTGTCATATCTCTCACTTCCGGAACAATATGATATTTCTCAGTTATTGTGTTTCAGTTTTTATGGTGTTTTTGGTCTGCTCGAAGTTTGATCATTGTATGATCCCCTGTCCTTCACACCATCCTCTTCAGCAGGTCGTTTATCATCTCCCCCCTATATCCGAGGGCCCCTCCCTTTGAGAATGGTGATTTAGTGCCTCCCCTCTCAAAGCCTTTTTTGGGGGGGTGCAGGCTGAAGAATGGTTTTGTCCTCTCGGGGTTTTTCGGGTTCTTCTTCCCCCTCTTATCTATAAGGAGTTTGAGGGTCTGGTCATCAATCTCCCCCCAGGTGACATAATCCTTCACTTTCTTTACTCTTCCGATATTGGATGGAGTGGATTCGATTACCACGCATGTATTCTTTTTCCTGAGCCTCAACATATCAAGAGTGTCCTTTATCTCCTTATCAATGTTGATGAGGCTGCGTATCAGGACTACTGCTATCATGTTCTCTCCTTTCATGGCATCGCCCTTATCATTCTTCCCGCTCTGTTTCCCTGATGCCGCGCCGCTCTTCTGCGCCGCTCCATCCTTCTTTTGTGATTCTTCTGCCATTTTAAGATTTACCGCAATATTCACTGGGCTGCCTCTTCCCCTCCTTCAGGCATGCCATATTTTTTTGTCTCTCCTTCCCTCATGCCCAGTTTTTCCGCTGTGCCGGGAAGAACTTTGACTTCCATGAGTTTCTGGAGGGCCCTGTAGCAGGCGATTATCAGATTGACCTTTGTGCCTGTCTGCCCCCTTGTCTTTGACCATATATCCTTTATGCCTGCGAGCGAGAGTATTTTCTGGCATTCCTTCTCTACACAGAGGCCTTTTCCTTTGGGTGCGGGCATCAGCCTCATGACTGCTGAACCGCATTTGCCCTCCACAGCGAAAGGTATTGAGTGGGGATTGTTGCAGCCGCATCTCCATTCTCCGCATCCTCTCCTAACTTTTATGAGATTCAGTTTTGACTGTTTGAAAGCTTTTTCCCTTGCGGGCACGGTCTCTTTCGCCTTGCCATAACCCAGCCCGACAATGCCATCCTTGTTGCCTGATACAGCGAATGTCGCGAATTTGGGCTTGTTGCCTTCCTGGGTCTTCTTCTGTGTCTGCTTGAACACTCTTCTCTGCCCTCCCCCAAATTTTCCTTTTGACTGGCCGATCAGGAGAAGGTCTGACTCAAGGTCAGGCATCAATGCATCGACTATCTCTACTTCTCTTATTTTCCTGCCGCTGTCAAGGGCCTCTCCTATGGATGTTATTTCACCGTCAAGAACCTGCTTGCCAACTTTTGTCTTGGGCTGCCAGCCCTCCACCTCTTTTGAGGTGTCCTTTTTCGGGACTTCATCCTCAGGGATTGGTTTTACGGCCTCTTCAGTTTTCTCAGTCTCAATTTCCCCTTCCTGTATCTCCTTTTCGATATCTGCAGGGGTTTTCGCGTCTGCCTCCTGAGAGTTATCAGATTCAGGGGCCTCCTGTACCTCTTCCTGAGCTTTTTCCGGAGCCTCTTTCGGAGCCTCTTTCGGAGCCTTCTCCGCTTCTTCCTTTGTTTCTTTTTCGTCTGCCATTTTATCCGTTCTATTCTTTCATTATGCTGTTTTTGGTCTGCTCGAATGATTCAGTGATCTTTTCAGGCTGGATGTTGTTCTTGAGGTGCGCTGAAAACTGTTTTTTGTAGGCCGTATCATCCTTTTTAAGGTTTTCCGCATACGATTTTATGTGGTCTCCCCTTATCCTTTCATCAGGGGGGAATGACTCTTCTGAAGCGGGTACATCAAGGCCTGAATCCACAGCGCCTTTGACTGCTGCAAACAATCTTGAGCGTTTGACTGACTGCTGGAGGCCTATGTCGAATACCGCTTTTTCCACATTGTTCTTCTTCGCTTTCCTGCCCGCCAGCACGCCGGTGAGGTATGCGGCTACGATATTGCCTTTTGAGTGTTTGTATCCGTACTTCTCCAGCTCTCTTGTATCCGCGCTGGCTATCACCCTGTCGCCTTCAGGGGCGTAATCTATTATCTGGACGATTATGTTTTTCAGTGATTTGCGTACGACAAGCCTTTTTTCCCTTGATTTCAGCAGGGTGAGCCTCTTATGGTAATCAGTGCGGCTTTTCCTCTTCCTTTTCATCGGTACTGTTTTTGCTTTTGCCATTTTGTATCAGTGTGATGTATTGTCTGTATTTTTGGGCTTGTTGTTCAGTATGGTGTCTGATGATATGCTGGCCATATCATGTGCGAGCATCATTTGCTCTTTGAAAGCCCCCTTTCATCTATGAAAAGCTTTATGTGCCTCCTGCTCCTGAAGAACCCTCCCTTGCACTTGAGGTAAAGATTCCTGTAAGTGTTCCTCGATATCTTCTCAGTATCCCTCAGGTAGCGTATCAGGCCCCTCTGGGCCCTTATGGCGTTGGTCCAAAACTCTTTCTTGCTGAGCCTTGCGGTGGATCTCCCTTTCCTTGTGCCCTGGCCTTTTCTCCTTCCTTTCCTTTTCTGGACTGCATCCTTCCTGGCCCTTGTTCTTGATGCTGATTTGACAGGTTTGATCTGGATGAGCCCCTTGTTTATGGATGCCCTTATGTCTGCTTTGGTTATGGCCTCTTTTATCTCATCCAGATGGTTCTCATCAAACCATACCTTTTTGGGCGAGCATTTGAGCATCCCTGCCGCGAGCCTTTTCTGGAGTTTGAGTTCCATTTTTACCTCATTATGTTTCTTTGATCATTGATATTGGGGGTTGTGATTCATGATCTCTTCGTGAGCATCTTGTCCTGCTCTTTCTTATCCTGTTCTTTTTTCTCCTCATCGCTCAGTGTCTCCTCAAGTTTCTTTTCCTTCTCTTTCTCTTCAGCCTTCTTCTTCAGTTCCTCTTTCTTCTTTTTCTTTGTCTCTTCTTTGGCTGCTTTGCTCTCTTTCTTCTTCTTCATTTCCTCTTCCGCCTGTTTGATGTACTCTGAAGGATCCTTTATGTTGAGGACTGTGATCTTGTTCTTTACGGCCTCTTCGAGTATGGCGAGCTTCTTCCTTTTTCCTGTACCTGAGGAGATAAGGATCCCCTGCTTTGAGGTGTCTATGCCCTTAAGCTGCTGGGGGTTGCTCACCAGCACCATGTCGAGGCCTTCCCTGCTCTTTCCCTTGACCTGTGCGGGTGAGCCGTAACCCGGCTTAACCTTCCTGCTGTGGCCTTTCCTGCCGAGTCTCATCTTTGAATGCAGGCCTTTCGGTTTCCTCCATCTCTCCTCTATGCCTATCTTCTTGTGGATGGACTGCCTGACAAAATCAGGTTTCCGGCTCTTGGCCTTCTTTCGTTTTTCCATTGCCTCTTTCATGCCCGCCATTTTATCCTTGTTCCTTATGATTCCATATTGGTTGTTTCCTGCTTATTAGGGTGGTTCCGCTTCAGATGATCAACATCAATCATGATCATCACCCACCATTATCATTTCGCCACTGGCTTGCCGTCCTTCTCTGTTATATATATGCCGTCCTGGAATATCCTCTTGTCCCTTCCTTTGATCGATGTCAGCTTCTCTATGTTCGCTGCAGTCTGCCCCGCCGCCTCCTTGTTTATGGACTCCACTACCACCTCGGAACCGTCGATCTTCACTTCGACATCGTCCCCCACGCTCATCGTCCTGGGTAGTTTCTCTCCCAGGAAATTCTTCACAGTGAACTGCCCTTTCTCCATTGAGACGTTCATCGGGAAATGCCCTGAGCATATCTTAAGCTTGTATGAGTGCCCTTCGGAGACACCTTTTATCATGTTGTTTATGTGGGCCCTGAAAGTGCCCATCACTTTCTTCTCTCTTTTTGTGGCATTTGATGCTGACAGTGATATCTTATTGTCCTTTCTCTCTATCCTTATCTTGGGATGCCTGAAAACCCTCTTCAGCTCCCCCTTGGAGCCCTTTGTACTCACAGCGGGCCCTTCTATGGAGATTTCGACTCCTTCCGGGATTTCAACCGTCTCATCCGTCATATCTGATCCCATTTTAGTAACAGTATGCCAGCAGCACTCCCCCTATTCTCTTTTCCTTGGCCTCTTCATGGCTCATTATTCCTTTTGATGTTGATATTATAAGTATCCCGAAATCCTTTGCAGGAAGATATCTCTGCTCGAATTTCTCGTAATCCTCGTTCTTCACGAAGTATCTGGGCTTTACCGCGCCGCACCTGTTTATCTTACCAAGGAGGTTCACTTTCAGGTACCCACCTCTGCCGTCTTCCTCCTCTTCTGAACTGCCAAGGTGATGTTTCTCATTCATTATCCTCAAAACTTCCTTTATCACCCTTGACTGTGGCTTTATCCTGCATTCCTGTTTTCCGCTTTTCTCGTAATTGTTGATTACGGATAACGCGTTGGCTAATGGGTCGTTCAATGACATTTTCACACCTTTATATGTTCACACTGCATCCTTGCTGTTGCACATCCAGTTTGATATTCATTTTTATTGTATCCTGTTGTATCCAGATTCTCATTCACACATACTTTTTGAAGCCGATCTTTGAAGCTATCTCCCTGAAGCACTGCCTGCAGAAGTTCAGGCCGTATTTGCTTATGTGGGCCCTTGTCCTACCGCACCGCCTGCATCTCATCCTGTTGATTCCGCAGCTCCTCTCCTTGGGAGTGTTGTGTTTCTTGTATTTCTTCAGCTTCAGAGGTTTCACGTTGAGCTGCTTGAAAGTCTTGTCGTAGCTGCTGTAACTCATTCTTCCTCACCTATCTTAACGTTAAATTTTGATTTCATGTATTCCATCGCCTCTTCCCTGCTTATTTTGTGGCTTCCTGAAATCTTCGCCGATCTCAATTTCCTTCTCTTCACCCTGAATCCCGGCCTTTCAAGTGTTATGCAGATCTGGAGGCCCATTATCCCTATATCAGGATCATAATTCATTCCTTTTATATCAATGTACTCCGGAATCCCTATCGAGACTGTCCCTGTCTCGTCAAAGTTGTTCTCCGTCAGGGTGTGGGATTTAGCATCCAGTATCCTGTCTATCAGTTCAACCGCTGCATCCTTTCTTACGGTGACCTTGCACCCTACAGGAAGCCCAGGTCTGGCGCCCCATGAGGGTATTCTCTTGTGGGTCACTGTCTTAACAGGTTTTGCATTTGTAAGGGAGTTGAGCAGTTTCATGCCCTTCTCGAGCAGAGACTGGTCTGTCCCCGTCCCCACGTTGAGTGTGGCTTTCTCGATCCTCAGTCCTTTCATTGGATTCATAATGTCAGTGCACTCATTCCTTTTCTTTCTTCTGTTCTCCCTGCCCCATGCTTACCGCGGGCTTGTCTTTCCCTATCGCGAATGCGTATGATTTGAGCGTCTCATACTCCTGATCCGATTTTATCCTTATGTTCCTCCCTTCAACATCCTGGACCTTGCCGGTGTCACCTATGTGTTTCCCGCCTATCATGTAGGCTGTACTGCCTTTTTCAAGCCTGATATGCTCCTTTATCTCCTGCCCTGGGAGTGAGAGCATGATAGTGTCACCCACTTTATAATCATCTTTCTTCACCCTTACGGCCCTTCCGTCCATGGTGTTCAGCTGTGTCACTCCTCCGCTGATCTTTGTCTTGCCTTTTATCCTTGAAGGTTTTATTGAGGCCTCATCATCATTTATCCTGACCGCTGTAAGCTTGCCCCTGCTGTTGAGCAGCAGCCTGTAGTTCTCACCAGTTTCCTTTATGCTGATGGTGTCCATCAGCCCTATAATATGTCTTGTGTCCTTTCTTTTCTTTCCGTCAACCAGCAGGTTCTTATTGTTCAGTATTATCCTTGCTTCTCTCTTTGTCTTGGCGCATTTTATGAGGTCAGTCATCACAGTGGAGAGTGGCATCCCAAACCTCATCTTGTGGGCCCCTGGTTTCGGCCGGGTCATGAACTTATTCTTTTTCCTGCGCACAGCCCAGGTGTTTGGGGCCGCAATCGTCTTAAGATGTTGTTTTGCCATTTTATCATTCCCTGGTCTTTTTTGTAAGCTTGTTCTCCCTTCTCTTATCGCTGAGCTCAGGCTCTGTTATCATCAGGTTCGATATTCTGAAGGAGGGTTTCACTTTTGAGCCGTCCTTTTTTGTGATCTCTATGCCTTCTATGGTGGCCCTCAGTTTCTTGGTGTCGACCATGTCGATCTTGCCTGTCTTGTTTCTTGATGATCCTCTCATGACTTTTACCTTGTCGCCTGATCTGAGAGGGAGCGACCTTCTCCCATGCTTATTCCTCAGTTCAGGGGACAGGTGGCATCCTGCCATGCTGTTCCTGGCGTGGAAGGGAGCGTTGTACAGGTATTTCCTCTGCTTGCGGGGGTTCCTGCTGCTCTTCCATGAGTTTGACCATTCTTTTTCTTGTTTCATTTTGACTGTTCTGCCCTTTCTATGTCATGATTGTGTGCTTTCGCATCATGGATAATGATTCCGGTTTTCCTGTATACCTTATGTATCCTCATGGTTGTTGATTCATTCCTGTCATGCCTGAAGCGATCATACGATTATGCTGGCTATCTTGGCGACTCCTGACCACCTATCACATGCCTCCTTTGCGATGGGCCCTTTTGATAATGTGCCTTTGGGGTTGCCTTTCTCGTCCTTTGACACTATGGCCGCATTGTCCTCGAATTTTATCCTTGAACCATCAGGCCTCCTGTACTCTTTTCTTTGGCGGACTATTATCGAGAAAACGACCTGTTTCCTCATGTCCTGCCTTCCCTTCACCACGCTGGCCATGCACATGTCTCCGATCCCTGCGGCCTGGCGCCTTCCCTTGACCGTCTTCTGGCCGAGGACTGAAAATATCTTTATCACCTTGGCGCCTGAATTGTCGCAGGTGTCCACCATGCTGCCAACCGGGATGCCCCTTGTTATGCTCGCTTTTACTGCCTTCATGATCATGCACCTGAGTCTTTCTTGACGGAATCCCTCCCGCCGCCATTTTCCTTTACAACATTTTCCTTTGCAGCAATCTCCTTTGCAGCATTTTCCTTTGCAGGTTTTTTGATTTCCTCAGCTTCCCCCTCGTTTATGATGTCCTTGTGGCCCGTCTTCTTTACTATGACGAAATTCTTGGTCTTGCTGAGCGGCCTGCATTCCATGACCCTTACCTTATCCCCTTCAACAGCTCCGATGCAGGACGGGTTGTGCACGTGCAGCCTTGTCCTTCTTTTCTCGTATCTTTCGTATTTCGGGAGGTAATAACTCCTGAGCCATCCGACTATCGCCGTCCTCTGCGCCTTGTTCCTGACAACCACGGCCGTGAAAGGCCTGCCCCTGACCTGAAGATCACCATGGAAAGGGCATTTCATGTCCCTGCACTCTTCTGATGGGGGTGTAATGCCGAAACCTATGTCCTTCGCTTTCGCGGGCCCCTTGCTTTTGCCGCTCTTCGTCTTGTTTCCTTCTTGAGTTTTTGCCAATTTTATCCCTTCACTATTTCCTTTTTATCCTGTCTTCAGGCCTTCCTGTCAGGAGGCTGCCTTTTATGCTTATCTTTTCACTATCAATGTCTGTTTCGATTGTTATGTTATCCTTTATCAGTTTTTTCATCCCTTTTCCTGTTTCTATTGTTATCGTGTTTCTCGTCTCATCCGCTATCTTTCCTGTAAGCCCTTTATCGCACTCATTGCTCGATCCTGTAACCTTTATCCTCCGGCCTACCAGTTCCTTCTTCAGCAGATCGCTCATCTTTTTCTCTTATTTTATGTCGATGGTCTCTGGAGCAAACCCCATCTGAACTAATACCCCTTTGACTTTCTGTTTGTGGTCCCCCTGCAGTTCTATGGTGCCGTCCTTTGCGGCCCCTCCGCAGGCGAATTTGCCTTTGAGGCTTTTCACCAGATCCTTCATGTTCACTTCTCTCTCGTCGATACCGTCTATCAGCGTGTATTTCTTCCCGAACTTCCTCTTCTCTGTCTTCACCACTATCTTCTGGCTCTCTTTGGCTATAGACTCACAAACGCATAGCTCTTTCGGGAGTCCGCATGTTGCGCATACTTCGCTCATGCTGTTTTTTCCTCCGTTTTTTTGCCTGTTTCACCGGCTAATTTTTCCTCCAACTCCTTCCTGTTGAGGAGCATGAGTATCCTTGCCATCATCCTTCTGGTATTCCTGATGTTTGAAGGGTTCTTCGGGGGCGTGCCTGTTGAGACCTGCGCCTTGAGCTTTACGAGCTCCTTCTTCAGCTCCATGAGCTTGTTTCTCAGCTCTTCCTTGCCCATCGAGCTTATCTCTTTGAATCTCTTTGACATTTTTTGCCCTGTCTTTTACCTTGTCATCCTTATTTTGGTTTATCTGATGATTTATCCTGTCCGCCTGACCTCATCTCTCTTGTTTCTCTTTCTCAGGTGTCTCCTGAAGGCCGGATTCCTTTCCTTCGCTTTCCTGGGCCTTATTCCCGTCAGCGGCGCTCTTGTCCTCCTCGCTGCTGTTGTGGATGCTTTTGCCTTCATCTTCAGGATCTGCTTTCTCTTTTTTGGTCTTCTCTGCGGCTTTTCCTTTGTTTTTCTTTCCTTCTTTCCCATCCCTAGACTGTCCGGTTTTCTTCGCGCCTTTTCCGGTTTTCTGATCCTCTTCTTCTTTGATCTCTTCCTCCTCATTGATAAGTTCATCACTCACTTCCATGTCGTCCGGAAGTTCTGTGGTCTTGGGCATTATCCTGACTTTTATGCCTATTATTCCTGACTTGAGCTGTGCTGTGGAATGTGCCCTGTCCACCCCTGTCAGTGATATATCCCCGCATTTCTTCAGGTAACCCTGATAAAAACGCCATGATTTCGCCCTTGTGCTGGGAACCTTGCCGCTTATCACTATCTCCACACCAAGCGCGCCTGCGCCCATGACATCCTGAAGGACCTTATGCACCACTCCCTTGAACCTTGCTGAGCCGTATCTCTCCAGTGAAGCCCCTATCCTCTCGGCCACTATCTGGGAGTCGAGGTTGACGTTCTCCACCTCGCTTATCTCGAGCTGAGGGTTCTCAAGGTCGAAAAGGTTCTTGAGGTCCGAGGTCAGTTTCTTTATGTTCTGTCCCTTCCTTCCTACTATGAGCCCCGGGCGTGAAGCATAGATTATGATCTTCTCTCCGAGAGGGGTCCTCTGGACTTTAGTGTGGCTGTGACCGCTGTTCCTAAGGTTCTCTGATATATATTCCTGTATCCTGTATTCCTTTATCTTCTCAGCCACCGCTTTCCTCTCAATCATTTTTCCACCTTATTGCCTGCCTTTTGGGCATCGGTTTCTTTACCATCATCCTTATTTGATCCTTTATCAGCGTTTCCTTTTTCATCATCATTGTTCCCTTTATCCCCTGCTCCGTCTTTGGGTGCGTTCTCCTGCTTTTTCCCTTCATCCTGTGCATGCCCCTCACCTGTCTTACTGTTCTCCGCATTAGTGTGTTCCTTCTTTGTGTCTTCTTTTTTTGCAGGTTCTGATGGGCGATCAGCTTCTTTCGGTACGCTCTCCTTCTTCCCCTCTCCCTTGTCTTCTTTTGGTGCAGGTTTTTCACTGCCTCCCTCTGCTGCAGCTGGTTTTTCCTTCTTTGGACCGCTCTCCTTCTTCTCTCCCTTCTCTTTCATCTCCCTCTTCTCCTTCTTCTCTCCCTCAACCGCAACAAATTCCACATGACTCCTCTTGGATTCAAGCCCCCTTCTTCTCCCGTGCTTCGGAGGCCTTGATGCCTTGTTCGCGCAGGCGTGTTTTATCATGAGATTTGATGTTTCGATACCTTTCTGCTGGGCGTTCGCCTCCAGGCTGTTGACCAGCTTAAGCAGTTCAGCAGATGCCTTGACAGGATATTTCCCTCCTGCAATTTTCCCCCTCTTGTGGCCTGCGCCTTCAGTGAATCTCTTGAATGGTATGGGCCTCTTAAGATCCATGGCATCAGCCAGTATGGACTTGGCCCTCTGGATGTTCTTGCCTTTGAGGTATGAGCATATCTCTACGGACTGCTTTGTGGATATGGAAAGGTCTCTTCCGATCACCCTTGCCATCTTTTCCTTGTCATATCCCTCAAATGCGTAGTTTTTTCCTGTCATTTTGTCTGTCCCCTAACATTCCGTGCATCCCATGCGTTCTGCCTTGGTGTCTACCTCACTGACACGCTTGCGCTTGACCTTGTCGCGCCCACACCTGGTGATGAATGCTTCACGATCTTCCTTGAAAGCGCGAACTCCCCGAGGTAATGCCCAACCATGTACGGCTGTATGTTGACAAGCACGAATTCCTTGCCGTTATATACCTTGACGTTCTTGCCGACCATAGCGGGGAGGATCACAATGTCCCTGCAGTGGGTCTTTATATTGTCCTTTTTCTGGAGTTTCTCGAGAAGTTTCTTCTGCTTCTCCGTGAACCCCCTCTTAAGGCTCCTTCTCTGCCTTGAGGGCAGCAGGGCCATGAAATCATTCAGGCTCATGGCCTGCAGTTCTTCCAGTGTCCTGCCCTTATACGCGAATTCTTTCTTTGCCATCTTGACACCTTGTGGTTATTTGTGGTGATGATTTATGTATCTTTGCTTGTTTATTTATCTTGCCTTTCTTTCCTTGTCGCTTGTCCGCTCATCAGCCAATCTTTTTCATCCATCCTGTTGTTATTCTGTTTGCTGGTCTGCTGGCCTCATTTCTTGTTCTTGCCGCTCCTCTTGGGCCTCAACATTCCGACTTTCCTTCCGGGCGAAGCGTTCTTGGGGACGATGGTGGGCCTTCCCTTCCTTCCTGACCTCTTGCCGCCGAAAGGATGATCGACTGCGTTCATCGCGGCTCCGGATACTTTAGGCCAGAGTTTGTTCTTTGCCTTCATCTTGTAGTAAGCGGTGCCGGCCCTCATCAAAGGCTTCTCCAGCCTTCCTCCTCCTGCTATCACCCCGATGCAGGCCCTGCAGTCAGGGTGGAATGCCCTCTCCTTCTTTGATGGCAGCTGGACAAGCACTTTCTGTTTTGTCCTTGATGCCACCCTTGCGAATGTGCCTGATGATCTCACAAACTTGCCTCCGTCTCCGGGGCTTGATTCAAGGTTATAGACTATGGTCCCTTCAGGAAGGTTTTTCAGTGAGGTGGTGTTCCCTATCTCTGCCTGGGCTTCAGTCCCTGATTCTATACTGTCACCCACTTTCATACCCTCAGGGGCCATGAGCAGGCAGACCTCCCCGCTGTCATATTTTATCTGGGCGAGGGGCGCTGAATGCCCTGAGCAGTGGAGCAGGTCGATGACTTCTCCCTTCGCGACTGAATTATCATAGCTCCTGTGCCTGGCAATCCCTTTGTAATTGTGGGCAGGGGCCCTGTAAGTAGGTCCCCCTTTGCCTCTTGCCTGTTGTATCAGTCGTTTTCCCATTTTACTGTTTTTTGTTTGCGATTACCTTTTGTATTGCCTTTTGCTTGTGATATCAATATGATCACAAACAATTTTCGTGTGCGGATTGTCTGTCTTGGGCCGGCTTGTGTTTGTCCTTGACATGGTCTGATCGGATTGATCACATCAGCCCGAGCTGGGTCGCTATGTCTATAGCAGGGGTCTCCGGGCCGAACTTGATATATGCCCTCTTCTGCCCTTTTGCTGTATGCACCACATTAACTTTTGACACCTGTGCCTTGAACATCTCCTCTATGGCTTTCTTTATGTCAGGCTTTTTCGCTTTCTTGTCTACCACGAATATCAGTTTGTTCTCGCTTTCCATAAGCCTTATTGACTTTTCAGTCGAAAGCGGGTGTTTTATGACATCTATAGCATCCATTATATTATTCACCTTGACTGTTCATTACTTGTCCCTGGCTGTTTCGCTCTTGGCAGGTTTGCTCTTGCCTGAAGGGGCCTCTTTTCCTTTGATGGATCTCTTCTCCTTTCTTCCTGCAGGCCCTGCACTGCCGCTCACAGATGATTTTTTTGATGAGTCCTTGCCTGATGTTGCAGCGCTGCCCTGCCTGCCTGATTTTTCCTTTGATGATGCGCCCTTTGCTGCACCGGCCTTCTTGGCAGGCTGCCGGGGCTTGCCAGCAGGGGCCTTCCCTTTTGTGCCTGATTTTACGGATCCAGCGCTGTTCTCATCACTCTTGTTCCCCTTTTTCGGGGTTCTCGGGCTCTTGTGATCCTTCATGAATAGCCTTTCCTTTGCGATAATGTCAATCGCCCCTTCGGTGTACAGTGTCAGCCTTCCGAGGTCAGCCCCTGGAGCGAGAAGGTCTGCGTTGAGATTTCTGGCCTCAACAACTTCCACACCAGGTATGTTCCTGCAGGAATCTGACAGTCCGCATTCCCCTGACACCACTATCAGCGGCCCTTTCTTCCTTCTTCTGGGCCTGCCTCTTGACTTGCCTTTCCCGGCCCTTATCTTTGTCCTTGATGCCCTTGTGAGCTCATCCTTGAGCCCGAGCTTTTCAAGAGCTTCCCTTGCCTCCTTTGTCTTCTTCAATGATTCTATATTGTTATGGATTATGAAAGGGTATTCGGGAGGTATGTTGTGCCCCCTTTTCATGACCAGCTCTTTTGTCACTGTGGCAGCCATGGCTGATCTTACAGCTTTTCTCCTCTCTTTCTTATTGAGCTTTTTTGACCATTCCTTGAGTTCCTTCGGCGGGTGCGCTCTCCTGCCGCCCACAGTCCCTGGCGTGACAGCGCCGACCCAGTACATCTGGCTGCCCCTCCTGCTGAGTATCTTCCTCTGTACCCTTGATATTCCGTGGCCGTATGAGCCCCTGTACTTTCTCCTCCTCCTTGAAAGCTCTGCTGAGGCCCTCATACCTGCATCACTTTTGGCTCCGTAAGGCTGCCTCTTGTTGGAGCTTATGGCCTCCACTGCCTTCCTTACGACATCAGGCCTTACAAGCTCATTGAACTGTTCAGGCATGTCCTTCTCCCCTGATGCTGCCTTGTTTATGGTGTATACCTTAAGTTTCATTTTTTGAACATTGCGTTTTTTGATTGTTGATCTCTTTTATGCCTTTTTCCGCAACTTAAACATAAAACTCCTCATGCCTGCAGCTGTCTATTCATTCAGGCATCAGCTGTTTTATTGTCGGGGCCTCTCCCGGTATTCTCTTGTTCTCCCTCGCTGCCTTGCAGATCTTTATCATCCTCTTTCTCGGGCCAGGGATCGATCCTCTCAGCAGGATTACCGTGTTCTTCACAAGGCCGTAGCGGGCAAAACCGCAGGAGGGGTTCACCTTTGATACGTCCTGTTCTATCTTTATTATGTGCTTGTTGAATTCAGTCCTTGTCTGGTAGCCGGTCTGCCCCGCATGGGCTATCCTGTACATGAAATGGCCGTGGCCTTTCCATGCCCCAAGGCTTCCAGGGCCTCTCTTTGTCTTCTCGCTCTTGTGCGCCCTTATCCTGATACCGAACCTCTTGACAGGGCCCTGAGTGCCCTTGCCTTTGGTTATCGAATGTATGTCTGCCTGGCTGCCTTCCTGGAAAACATCACTTATGTTTATCTCCTTTCCAATAGCTTTCTTTGCATAATCAAGCCTGGATTTCATGTCGCCCCCGAGAGCCAACTCAAATATCTCCGGCTTCTTTTTACCGATGCCTGTTAGCTTGGGCTGGGTGTACACAAGGAGGGACATATCATCATACTCGTCAGGATTCACCTTTTCGAGATCCTGTTCAGTGCTCTTCCTGGCAGGCCTTATCTTCCTTGCAAGCTCTTTGTCTGTCTTTGATGTTATCTCTTTTGAGGCGTTCATCCCGTAAGGGGTTTTCTTGTAGAACCTTACAGAAGCTACCTTGAGAGGCGGACATTCTATGACTGTCACAGGGGTGCTTGCGTCCTGGCCCTTGTTGAGAGAGTTCTTGCGGTTGTCAGTGACTATCGCCTGGATCATGCCAACCTTGTATCCCGCAAAACCCAGCGGCCTGCATTCAGGATCGTGGGCCCAGTGCCTGACCCTCGCATACTGCCTTCTGGCTCTTTTTCTCGGCCAGTACTGCATCGATCCTTTCCTTGGTTTCCTTGTTGTTGGCATTTTTGTCCTTATGAGGCTTGTCCTTATGAGGCATTTACGGGCTTTTCCGCCTTTATCCTTTTGATTCCGATTTTTTGATCATATTCTGATTATGGTGTGCCTTCCTTTATAGTGTCCCCTTCAACAGCCATCCATTCCCTTTGACACGGCAAATGAACAAAAACCGCAACATATTGAGGCTGAAAAGACCACTAAATAGGCATATCTAAACTCAAAATAAGCCTGAATCGCCTAACATAGGCCATTTATGTCTTTTTTAAACTTAAAAAAGCCTATTATTAAGCCTTCCTTTCAGAAATAAGTTATTTTTTCAAACTTGTACTGAAAGGCTTTTTTTCAGGCTTGGTTTGTCTTTTCCCGTATTTAAACCTGGAATAACGCGTTTAAATACCTTTTTTCGTCTTTGTTGGATAAACTCTAGGCCGTATTTAAATATTTTGGTATGGGGGGAGATTATAACTGCAGAAAGATTTTTAAATAAATTCAGCAGGTTAAAGGGTGATGGGAACCTGTGATGAGGGATGCAAAAAATGCCGGAGAAGGCATTTAAGGCCCGCAATATTCATTTTATTCATATTCATTTTGTCAGCTCTAATGCTGTTCCTTACAGCTCAGATCACTATGGCTGCGCCGCCAGACAAGGACACTCCTCCGGGACTACAGGACAAGGGTTCTGACAGCACAGACAGCGGAGGGACAGCAGACAGCGGAGGGACAGAAGAGACCACAGACACTGCGGACACTACCCTGCCTGACGAAGGAGGCATCAACTGGGAGATGGTGGGGGTGATTGTGGCAATAATAGGTATATTTGGGGGCTGGCTTTTAAGCAGGAGGGTCAGGGGCAAGACAGCCAGATATATGGGGGAGATTGACAGGGCGTACAAGGAGAACAAAGAGGACCCCCAGAAAGGCGAAAAGCGGCTCTCAGAACTGAGGGAAAGGATAGAGGAGGATTTCAAGAAAGGCAAGCTGAATGACCAGACTCTCGCGCTGCTGGAGTCAAGGCTTGACAAATATTCAGAGAAGCTCAGGACAAGCATAATTGAAAGCGACATGCAGCTCCCGCCCGATATCCAGAAAAAGATAAAGCACATGCTTTCTGACGGTGTGATAACAAAGGAAGAGTATGACCACTTTCTGAAGATGATGAATGAGGAACACGGCATGAGCAAGGGTGATGAGCAGAAGCTCAAGCAGTTGATGAAGAGATGGAAGGGAGAGGACAAGAGATAACTCGTGCCCATGCACCAAAGATAATAAAAGATAATAAAGAATCTAGAGATTATAAAGGACCATACAGTTTGTTCAGCGATCAACTGGAACGTTCACGGGATGTTTCCCCCGGCTGTTTGTGGCTGTCCTTCTTCACTGCTGAAGAATCCTTTCCGGATTTTGCCTCTGATTCCTTGCCGGTGTTCCTGTCTTCTGTGTTCTTCTTTTTCCCTTTCCTCCCCCTCTTCAGGTGGAACGTCTTCCTCCTGCTGTAATTGACCGGATTCTTTATCTTCTGGCAGAGGTTGTCAGGAGAGCATATCTGCATGCCTTTATAGTACATGGAATTGTCGCAATTAGGGGGCAGTATCTTTTTCTTCTGCTGCTTGTGGTATCTCAAATGGCCCACAAGCAGGGCTTCCCTAAGGCCTTCCCTGTTCTTCTCATTCCATTCCTTGAGCCTTTTCTCTATCATGTCATAATCCCATCCTGCATTGACGAGGAAATTGACCAGTATGAACATGAATCTTTTCTTCCCGTCCTCAAGGCCTTTGAGCCCCTGCTTTATGCATGGGGGAAAGAACTCTTCAGGTATCGCCTCCTGTAATGTCTCAAAGTCCTCATAATTCTTCTCATCCCTCTCTTTATTATCATCTTTTATGCTCCTCTCAGCATCCCACTCCTTCGCCCCCATAAGGAGATTCTTCCCTTCATTCGGTATGACACCTGAACGGTCCAGGAAACTGAAAGTGCCTGCCTTGACATTATTCGGTTCTGCCTGTGTTTTTTCAAACTCAAGTATCCTTCCCGGATCAATCGGCACAGAAACAAGTCCTGACTTCTCATGGAGGGAGTAGGGCATCCTATAGAGGTGCCTTGATGATATGAGTATCGTGTCAACTTCTATTATAGAGAAAGGATTGAACCTCACCTCATAATCAGTGGATCCGCAGCTGCACCCCCCTCTACTGTTCTCAAACCTTTCCATGAGGGTCTTGCATTTTGGGCAGGTCATGTATTCCTCGCATTTTTCAGAAATAACCCTCGCCTCGCACTTTGCGCACACGAACTCTGCGGATCTTTTGATATCCTCCATCTTTTTCCCGCAACTGGTGCATGTCTTGACAAACAAGTCTCCAGGATCAGGGGAAGCGGCCAGGAGGTCATCAACTGAGAGGGAATGCTTGCCTCCAAAAACCACCCTGTTGTCCCCTGTGACCTTAACGTGTCTCTTTGTTATCCTGTCTATTATGTATGATGCTATTTTTCTGGGATATTCAGGAAAGAGCAATGCTGTGTCCTTTCCATCAAAACTCCTGGGGAATGCCTCAAACGGGACCCCTATATGGAATCCTTTGTTGCCTGAGAATTTGACCGATACTGATACGATGCCCTCCTCCTTCAGGGTCTTTACGATAAGCCAGGTGATGAGCCTTGAAAGGTTCCAGTAGGGACAGTCTATATCAAGTACAAGGTCCCATCCGATGCGTATGGAATCAATCTCGCTTTTCTTCATCATTGGGTTCAGCTGGAGGGGGTTTGACCACAGCTCTTCAGATGCGTGGAATGACGTGGCGCCCTGCTTGGCCAGCTCAAGGACATCGCTATGGTATTGCAGGGTGTCAGGCCTCTTGCCGAATCCTTTATTGCCGAACTTGACAGCTATCTCCTTGCTCCCAGTATGCCTTACAATCGCTTCCTGGATGTCCCTCCTCTTATAATAGGTTATGAGGGTGCTGAGCGAGATTGCCTGTTCTGTTTTGTCCCCCATATATATCATCCCTCCCGAATATTCCTGTCGATAAAGCAGTCCAATAAAGCAGTCATGATGTCAGGGCTTATTTAATTTTTGGTTCGTTCCCTGCTGCCCCGCGGATCAAGGGCCTAAACGCGCAAACATCCATCATTGTGTGTGATGATGAGATTATGTGCAAGGGATTGTGTGCAATGTTGAGCGCAATCATCCACTGGATGGAGTACAGCGCAGAGATAACAAAAACTCGCCGCTCGGAGCTGATGCAAATCCTTTCGGATTTGCAGGCCTTAAAATGCCCGCATTTTAAGTATCTCCGCCCTAAACGCTCAAAAATCATAGATTTTTGGCGTCCTAAAAATGCCTTGCATTTTTATGAGGTTCCAAAACCTGTTTTTGGAACTAAGAAAATACGAAGTATTTTCTG
>JAWOBY010000030.1:0-19343 GCA_046484055.1 Candidatus Woesearchaeota archaeon
CTTGATGAGAAGCTCACCCGCCATTTCGAGGAGGAGATGGAGAAGATAAGAGAGAACAAAAAGAAAGGGGACAAGGTGCTGGAGGATGCGAAGGGCATACTGACAGAGATACTCAGCAATTTCAGGAAGAAGGAGAAGGAGATAGGGAAGGAGCTTCAGGAAGCCCACCTTGAGTCAAGGGCCAAGCAGAGCTATATAGGCCCTTGCCCCAACTGCAAAGACGGAACCCTGGAGATGAGGAAAGGGAAGTTCGGCAGGTTCATAGCATGCAATAATTATCCTGACTGCAAGACCACATACTCGCTTCCGAACAAGGGTATGGTGAAATCCCTCAACAAGGCCTGCCCGCACTGCGGCAAGCCCATGATAACCATCCAGATGCAGAGGAAAAGACCGCAGGAGATGTGCATAAATCCTTCCTGCCCCTCAAAAAAAATAGATGAGGAGAAAGCCAAGAGCGAGGAGAAGCCCTGCCCGAAATGCAAAGACACTCTCGGAGGGAATCTTGTGGTGAGGAAATCAGTCTATGGCTCGTTCCTCGGATGCAACAAATACCCAAAATGCAGGCATACAGAAAAACTTAGTGATGAGATTCAGGAATCCCCTGAAGACTCGAAAGGGCCAGAACAAGGGGCAGAGAAACAGGTCAAGCAGAATGATATTGTCGGAGCGGAAGTGAAGGCAGAGGAAGCGAGTGAGAGAGAAAGTTTTGAGTGAGCTCCGGGAGCGCTGCTTACCGCATTGATTGATCATGGAGGGTCTTACCCTGATATTTTTCTCGATTATTTCAGTTATCTTCCAATTATTCCCCGCACATCATCCAGTCATTCCTTTTCCAGTATCGTGACGTTGGTTCCTGCCCTCTCCCTGAATCTCTCAGCATCCTGCAATGTTCCCACAACGCTTCCGTAATGCATCGGTACCGCAGTTTTGGGCCTGAAAGAATCCACTGCCTGCGCCGCCTCCTCAGCTGTCATGACGTACGTTCCTGATACCGGCAGAAGAGCCAGGTCTATGTTCTGCAGCTGTTTCATCTCGGGTATGAGGTCTGTATCTCCTGCGTGGTATATCCTCTTTCCGTTGATTGTCACGATGAAACCCACCCACTCATTCTCCTTGGGGTGGAACTGCTTGTTATTGTTATAGGCATGCACTGCCTCAACCATCGTGCCTTTTATGCTGGCCTTGTCGCCCGGCCTCATGAGGGTGACATTCGCGACTTCCATGCCGGATACCTTGCTCTGGCAGTCAGGGACAGTGACTATTATTGTCTCAGGCTTTATCAGCTTTTTTATGTCCTCGACAGAACAGTGGTCGTAATGATTGTGGGTCACGAGTATGATGTCCGCCTTTTCAGGACTGCCGCTTACCTTGTAAGGGTCTATATAGATCACCTTGTCGTTCCTGAACGCGAATCCTGAATGCCCCAGCCATGAAATGTTTATCCCTTCTATCTCCGCCATCAAAACACCTCTTATAATTATTTTATCAATAAGTCTCCGGAAGTCATATTAAAAGCTTTCCGTCCTTCATGATCGTCCGGTCATCAGCCATTATTGTCGGTTTCATGAATACCCCGTCAAGATGGCAGGGCGCATAAATCTTTCCGCCGAGGCCCTTGCTGTTTCCGAGAGCGATATGCGCTGTGCCGAAAACCTTCTCATCCTCAAGCACGGTGCCTGACACTTTTGCCTTATAGTTCGTCCCTATGCCCAGCTCCGCGATGTTGTAAGGACTGTCATCACCTGACTCTTCCGCACACCCCTCAAGTTTCTTCCTGAGCTGTGCAGCTGATTTCCCGCCTTTTATCCTTTCTGCATATCCTTTCTTCACTGTTATGGTGATGGGCCTGTCCACTTTGCCTATCCCCCCCATGCTCGCATCAACAACAAAAACTCCTTCTGTCTTCCTGTGCTTGGGGACTATGACCGATTCGCCTGCAGGTAGATTGGCAAGTCCTCCTCTCTCATGGACGAAACCTGAATCGGCTCTCGCATTCACCTTCTCATCCCTGCATATGGTTATGTCAGTTCCTTTGCGTGTGGTCACCCTGATGCTCCCGCATTCCTGCAGCGCAGAGTTTATCTTTTCCGAGAGTCTTTTCACCTTCCTGTAGTCCGCGCTCATCCCTCTCTTCAGCACATCCTCTGTTATGCCCGGCATTGTGGCGACGCGGGCTCCGCTTTTCCTCGCCTTTTTCACAGCCATGGTGTGGGTCATTGATTTGGTAGTGGGGGCGATTATGACATCATAACCTTTCATCATATCAGCGACTATGGCCGGGGGCTCCTCGCCATTGACCTTTGCGGCAGGGATTGTCACCATCATCACGTTCCTGCAGAGGGGGAAAGCGGCTTCGTATACCGCCCCTGCTATCCTCTTCTTATTTTTGTCAGTGATCACCAGCAGTGATTCGCTTTTCTTCAGGCTCATGCACTGCCTGAGTATCATATCCGCCGCTTTCCTCAATGATAATCCTGTTGATGATGCCATTTTACAGAAAACCCTCCTTTTTCACTCTCTTTTTTTCACTCTCTTTTTTTCACTCTATTCTATCCTCTTTTTTACGTTGCCGGAGTCTTCATTCCGGCGCTTTTACTTCAACGTGTATCCCTGGCAACCCCTTGCTCATATTTATCTTACTCATGATTGTCGATTGTCTTCATAATCATTCATCCCGTTCATCTCTCGATCTTCTTCAGCCTTTTCCACCAGTCATTGGGATCGTTCTTCTCGATCCAGCACAGGAGTTCCTTGCCTGATTCTGTCCTTATTACTTTCCAGATGTTGTCAATCCAGTTCTGCGCATCCTTGTGGCCCATGGCCAGGTATTCTTTCGCCTGCAGTGCGTTCTCCAGAAGGTCCGCATCCCTCGCCACTTCAGATTCCTTTGTCTTCTGCTCCTGGAATTCCCTGTGCAGCGCGAACAGTTCCTTCCCTTCCTCGCCCAATGATTCCGTCTGCTCCCTGCTCGCTTTCGTCTCTGCCTCCTTGAAGTCGATATAACGATGGCCCACCTTATGGAGGTCATTAAGCCTCGACTCATGCATGTCATTGAAGAGGCACATGAGAACGACCTTTCCTGTGTCCGCTTTCTCCATCCCGGCCAGGAAATAACCCACAACAGCCGCCCTGTGGGAATGCTCTGCAACACTCTCCGGATCGCTTATGTTCAGGAGCCACCATCCGCTCCTTCTCACCCTCTTAAGCTGGCCTGTCTCATAAAGGAAGTCAGCTATCCTTCCGGCTGTGTTCCTGCCGTTTCCTGACATATTCCCGCTGTCTTCCACCCCGGACTCTTCGTTATTGACCATAAGCACCACCTTCAGTTTTAATGATCCTGATAACCCCTTTCATGCCCGTCCTTCCAATCCAGCTCTTATCTCTCATCTCTCCAACGCCGCTGTAACCTTTCATATTACTTCCCGCCCCCTTTTTATAAATATTTTCAATGCATTCCTCCGGATTTTGAAACGATTTTAAAAACGAAAATTTTATATATACTTCTCATATTTAAAAGGGCATATGGCAGAAGAATCTGTATTCAGAGGTGCTTTGAGCTTCTTGGACAAATTAGGGGTTTATGATGTGGTCCTGCCCTTCCTTCTGGTCTTCACCATAATGTTCGCGATCCTTGAGAGGACGAAGATACTGGGTGTGGAGAATGTGGGTGATGTGGAATACACAAAGAAGAACCTCAATGCGATGGTGGCCTTTATCGTGGGTTTCATAGTGATAGCATCCTCAAAGATGGTCACTGCTATAAACGAGTCGATGGGAAGGGTATTCCTGCTCCTCCTTGTTTCAATATGTTTCCTTCTGCTGATAGGATCGTTTTACCATCATGAAGAGAAGGTCCTGCTGGAGGGAGGCTGGAGAAAGTTCTTCATGGTCGTCATGCTCATAGGCGTAGTGCTGATCTTCATGGATTCCATAAAGCTTGACAGCGGAGAGAGCTGGCTGGAATGGCTGTGGATTTTCCTGAAGGGCAATTGGGCGGCGAACTATACTGCCTCAGTGATACTCATAATCGTGTTCATACTGGCTATACTGTACATAACCTGGGAGAAGAAGCCCAGCTCCGAATCAAAAGAATAAAAAAACAAAAAAATAATTAAAGTCTTACAAACAGCGCTACATCCCTAAGTTGAAAGAAAGGGTGTTACGCTATTTGTAATAAATAATGACAGGATAAACCTGACAAAACGTATAAAAAGGTGAAAATATGGGTGTTTTTGATCGAGCGATATTACAGCTGGAGAGTCTTGGCCTTACAGATGTTCTGCTCCCCTTTCTGTTGGTCTTTACGATAGTCTATGCAGTGCTGCACAAATCAAAGATATTGGGGGAGGACAAGAAGAATTTCAATGTCATCCTGGCCCTTATAATGGCGCTGGCGGTAGTCATACCCCACGTGACCAGGCCCGGAGCGCCGTATGATGTGGTGGAGATAATAAACAAGGCGCTGCCGCAGGTCTCACTGCTCATAATACTCGTGATAATGGTCCTTCTGATTGTGGGCATATTCGGAGTGGGCCCGATGTGGGAGGGAAGCAAGGTCTCAGGGATAGTGGCCATAGTCGCTTTTGCCGCCGTAGTGTACATATTCGGCAATGCAGCCAACTTCTGGGATACGATAACATGGCTGAACTGGCTTGACAATCCGGATACTCAGGCCCTGATAGTTGTCATACTGGTATTCGCACTCATAGTCTGGTTCATAACCAAAGAGCCGGGGAAGGCGGCCGGAGAAGGTTTCATGGACAGTGTGGGAAAATTTTTCAGGAAGCCTTGATTTTTTTGTTTTGCATCTGTCATGATTCCAGTGAGAATCATGCAAAGCGGCAGTACATGACCGCTTGAGTATACAGGAAAAGGTCGGATAAAAAATGGTGACACCACTCGAATCAGGAGCGCTTCTGGAGCATTTCTCTATCATATTCACCCTTCTGCTGGTTATGGTGGTGGTGTACGGCATCATGCAGTGGTCCAGGATGCTGGGGGAGAACAAAGGGCTCCATCTCCTGATAGCCCTCATACTCGGGCTTTTTGTCATCATGATACCTGAAATAACAGAACTCCTCAGTGTGATGATACCCTGGTTCGTTCTGCTGTTCATATTCCTTATAATGATAATAATGGCATACAAAATCTTCGGCGCCACAGATGAGGATATTATGAGTGCGCTAAAGGTGGACCGCACTCTCATCTGGGTGGTGATAATCATAAGCGTACTGATAGCCGTAGGTTCATTCAGTTCAGTCTATGGTCAGAAGCTTCTCGGAGGTGATGGAGGAGAGGTGGCTGAAGGGGGTGAGGAGGATACAGTGAGCGCGAGCTCGGGAAGCTTTTCGCAGAATGTGGGGGCGACCCTGTTCCATCCAAAGGTCATAGGCCTGATATTCATATTCCTTGTGGCTGTTTTCGCGCTGGCGATATTGGGCGCCGCGACAAGAGCGGAATGACCCATCAGCGCATCACAAAATCCCTTACAATCTTCTGAATTCTTTATCGGACAGGCCCCTAGACCTACAGTTCTTCATATCCTTCATCTGTCCGGCCCTCACACCACACAGACTGTTCCCTGCCCTATTTCTTCCCGCCTTTCATCTTTGAGGTTATCCTGGAGAGCTCATTGACGTTCTCCACGAATCCGGGAAGTATCTTCTGGAAGACCTTCTCGAGGGCCTTTATCTCAGTGCCTATCTCCTTGATACCCTTATCATATTCTGATATCCTGCCCAGCACTCCTTCATGCAGTTTGTCAAATGATTCCTTGAGATCCTTCATCTGCTGCTCGATCTTCGTTATCCTTGACTCTGTCTCATCCTTCCACTCGACTATCTTGTTGACATTCGATATGAGTTCGGACCATTTCTCGTCTATTATCGCTTCCGCTATCTCCTGTATCCTTTCTTCCGTGGCCCCCTGTCCCTGATCCATTCCTCCTGGTCCTCCTGAAGGAGGCATTGGCGGAGGCCCCTGCTGAGCTCCCATCTGCGGCATCTGTCCTGGGCCCTGAGGCGGAGCCTGCTGCCCGGCCTGCGCCTGCGGTCCGCCCTGGGGAGGCATCGGAGGCGGGGATTGGGGGGCCTGCTGCTGTCCCTGGCCCTGCGCTGGTGTCTGATCCTGCTGTGCCTGTCCTCCCTGTCCTTCCTGGCTGTTGTCCTGCTGATTGTCCGGCATGTTATCACCCTTTGTTTGAGTCAGCACTCCTTCTTTTATATCTGCCTGATTTATGGCATTGTTTATCAGGTCAAGGGAATATCCCTCCCTCTGAAGGGCCTCCACTATCTGGTTGTTGGTCAGGCCCTGATCCCTCATGGTCAGCACTCTTCCTGTGGGTATTTCCTGAGAGGCGGCCCCCTCAGGAGAATCACTCTTCTCTTTTGAGAATGTATCATTCAAAAAAGCCATGGGTATTGTCCTCCTCCTGCATGCTCAATGCTTCAGTACGCTCCTGAAATGTGCCTGTGGTCCTGTAAGCTGTTTACACTCTCCTGCTCTTCATGCTATGCCTTATGATTTTTGCCTGTCCGCCTTGCTTTCCGCTTTTCCTCCCTTCGGGCCGACGCCCATCTGCTCCAGCTTGTCCTCAACGATCCTTTCCACATCATGCTTTGTGACGAAATTGACGGGCTCCCACATATTCACATACTTCTCAAGCATCTGGACATCCTCGCTCTTTGCGGTCTCCTTCAGCTCTTTGACTATGAGCTTTACCTTCTCCTTGAGGTCCTCAAAATCCTTTCTCACTTCCATGAGCTCATCATTGGTGGCCTTCATGTTCCTCTTCGTCTCCTTGTTGAACTCCAGCATGTTCTGGTCCGTGAGCTGGGTCTTGTTGCGGAGATTGGTATAACGCTCTTCGAGCATCTTGAGCCTTCTGCTGAGATTGTTTATCTGGTTAGAAAGATCGCTCATGTGATAAGGCGAGGCCTGCTCATGCTTGCCGAAAAGAGCCCCGCTTATGCCTCCGCTGTGGCCCTCTTTGCCTCCTCCCTCTTTTTTCTTTCCTCCGAAGAAGCTGAAGCCTCCTCCACCTCCTCCTCCACCTTCTTTTTTGTCCTGTGCCATATATTTCCTTAATGAGAGGGGTTTATATATAAATTTTGTTTAAATTGACTTGATAAGGCAGGTGATATGTGATGGGCGGGCCTCATCTGCACAAGATTTGTGCAGACTCATATGGAGCAGCGGATGATTGTGTGCGTGGCTATGCATACAAAACATTTATATAAAAGATAATATAAAATATGATAAAATAATATAAAATTTATAAAGTAATTTATAATATTATGGAATAATATTGAGGGAGCAGACCGATAGCAGGCACATAGATACGAAAATCATAAAAACCGGAAGGTCGCCTGATGAAAAAGCCGATTTCAGCAACAATAGACGAAGAATTGATAAGATGGATCGATTCTGAGGTGAATGACAGGACAAGATACAGGAACAAGTCCCATCTGATAGAAGTAGCCCTGGAAAGGATGAGGGAAGAAGAGCGGCTGAATAATAAGGAAGACCGCCGTGAGAACAGAAGCAGGAATGAAAAAAAAGAGAGGTGAAATATGCCTCAGGGAAAGGAAGGATGGACATATGAGATCATAAGGGAAGGAGAGGACACAATATTAAGGGTGAATTGTGAGAATCTTCTCAGGTCCCCATCGATAGAGGATGACCCTGTATATATGGCAAAGACAGTCGACACTCTTATAGAGGTCGGCAAGGTAACCAAGATACTGTTCTACCAGAAGAGGGATTATGAATACGACTACGACCAGACCATGATTCTTAAGGAAGTCGCCAGCCTCTACGCGAAACTCTCTGCACAGAAAGAAAAGTTCAGCTATAACGCTCTGACATTCAACGGCCAGTGCATGAAGAACGCGAACAAGAGATACACAACAGTGCAGAACTTCATATTCAGGGGGATTAAAGAGGATCCTGTGGGCACTTATGTGCAGATAAAGAGGACAATCAGGGATGAGAGGATAAAGCTCCAGAAGACATTCGACGGTAAGGACGCGGCATGCAGGAAGAAATACATCTCAGTGCTCCTCAACCTGCTTAACGAGATGGAGAACCTCAGGATAATAACCCTCGCAAAGCCATACCTGGCGGGGTACAGGCCGGAGACAAGGGATGTGTACAGGGAGATATTCCATCCCCTTATAAAACCGGATTTCATGTTCACGAAGCTGATGGCCAATTATCCCTCTGACGGCGAGGAGATAGACAATTACAGCATAGGTAATGATACAGAAGTTACAGTATTCAAGTTCCCTGACACAGTGAAGTACCTCTATCATCTGATGCCCCCTGAGTTCAAACTGACAGAAGAACAATATGATGTTCTGGACATGGCCAGGAATGTCATGGCAGAGCACAAGCCGACAAAGCAGGAGTTTGTGGACCCGAAGAGAATGAGGGAGGTATTCTACAATGTGGGTCATGATCTCATCGAGGAACTCATAAATTACAGGGGAATCAAGATGAGCAGCAAAGAAGTGGACATGCTCACCCGCATACTCGTGAGATACACAGTAGGATTCGGCCTTATTGAAGTTCTGCTGCAGGACGAGAAGATACAGGACATATCAGTCAACAGTCCGCTCGGCAGGATCCCCATTTTCATAGTCCATGGGGATTATGCTGACTGCGACACCAACATAATACCCACTCTTCCCGAGGCCGAATCATGGGCATCCAAGCTGAGGATGATGTCAGGCAGGCCGCTTGACGAAGCCAACCCCATACTTGACACAGAGATAAGGCTGCCCGGAGCGGACGCGAGAGTCTCGGTGATAACAGAGCCCCTTGACCCTACAGGACTTGCATTCTCTTTCAGGAGGCACAGGGACAAGCCCTGGACCCTGCCTCTCTTCATAAAATTCAAGATGATAACTCCCCTGGCTGCAGGCATACTCAGCTTCATGATAGACGGCACGAGAAGCATGCTCATCGCAGGGACGAGAAGCTCAGGAAAATCTTCCTTCCTCAGCAGCATGATGGTGGAGATAATGAGAAGGTACAGGCTGATAACTGTGGAGGACACTCTTGAACTGCCGACAGATTCGCTCAGGAAACTGGGTTTCAACATACAGCCGATGAAGGTCGCCTCTGCACTGGTGAGGGGATCCTCAGAAGTGTCCGCTTCTGACGGCATAAGGAGCACCTTAAGATTAGGGGATTCCTCGCTGATAGTCGGAGAGGTCAGGAGCAAGGAGGCTGTCGCGCTTTACGAGGCCATGAGGGTCGGGGCGGCAGCAAATGTCGTTGCGGGCACTATCCACGGTGATTCACCCTACGGAGTCTTTGACAGGGTTGTCAATGACATAGGCGTCCCGAAAACATCATTCAAGGCCACGGATCTTATCATTGTCGCCAACCCCATAAAGAGCGCTGACGGCATCCACAAGAACAGGAGGGTGACACAGATAACAGAGGTGAGGAAGCAGTGGGAAGAGGATCCCCTGCTGGAGAATGGTTTTGTTGACCTCATGAAATATGATTCCAAGACAGACGAGCTCTCGCCCACAGACGACCTGATGAACGGGGAAAGCGACATACTGAAGGCCATTGCGGCGAACATACCTGATTTTGCGGGTGACTGGGACGCGATGTGGAACAATATAGAGCTGAGGGCCAAATGCAAGCAGGCCCAGGTGGAATACGCTGAAAAAATGAATGATATGGACATGCTCGAGGCCCCCTTCACTATCAAATGCAATGACCAGATGCACTTGCTTTCAGACAAGATAAAGAGTGAGACAGGGAAACTCGACCCTAAACAGATATATTTTGAATGGGAGACCTGGCTCAAGAGAGAGGTGAAGAAGAGGAGCATGGAAAAAGAGGAATCAAAGAGTAATGAGAAAGAGGAATCATGATCACGCGCCGCATGACAGCCTGCTCAGGATGATACCATATGGGGAACAAAAAAGAGGTGGCACCCAGTTCTTTTGCCTTTAGATGAAAATGGGCCTTTTCGGAAAAAAGAAGGATGATGAGGGGGAGAAAGAGAAATCGCCCCAGGAGGGGAGAAGGGAAGAAGTAGCGGACATCATGCAGCGCTACAAGAAGAAGCTCGACAACCAGTTCAAGACCCCTCTCAAGGAGGATGTGGAGGTCAAGCCCGTAACCTCGAGGGATTACTCACAGTTCAAGAAGGAATACATGCCCGGCCACATGAGCCTTTACGAGCAGGCATGCAACCTCAGCGAGAAGCTGCTAAAGATACAGCCTGACAAGGATAAGCTGCCGGAGTACAAGGAATCTATAAGGATAACCCACCTCAACATAACCCCTGCAGGAGCCGCCTCATTCGCCCTCCTCGCACCCATACTCGTTGTCATCCTCGGCTCCCTCATAAGCTTCGTCCTCTTCGCATCCATGTTCTTCATAATCTTCTTCCTCATCTGCGGAGCGGTGATGGTGATGCCCCTCCAGAAAGCCCCTATGTTCCTGGCGAACAAATGGAGGATGAAGGCCAGCAACCAGATGATCATCTGCATATTCTATATCGTCACATACATGAGGCATACCTCCAACCTGGAGCTCGCGATAGAGTTCGCTTCTGACCACCTTACCCCTCCCCTGTCAATGGACCTCAAAAAGGTTCTCTGGGATGTTGAGACAGAGAAATACGAGTCCATAAAACAGTCACTCGACGCATATCTCGCCACATGGAAGAAGTGGAACATGGAGTTCGTGGAGGCGTTCCACCTCATCGAATCCTCCCTGTATGAGAGCGATGAGGACAGGAGAGTCGGGCTGCTGGAGAAATCACTGACAGTCATACTTGACGAGACTTACGAGAAGATGCTTCATTACGCGCAGAACCTAAAATCCCCCATAACCATGCTCCACATGCTTGGTGTGATCCTGCCCATACTCGGCCTGGTCATACTTCCGCTTGTGGTGAGCTTCATGTGTGAAGTGCAGTGGTACCATCTCATGGCCTTCTACAATCTTGCCCTGCCGGCAGGAGTGTATTATCTGGGCAAGAACATACTTTCCACAAGGCCGAGCGGTTATGGAGATACGGACATCTCAGAGAACAATCCCCAGCTCAGAAAGCATAAGAGGTTCAGCTTCAAGATAAGGGGGAAGGAACTGTTCTCATTAAAGCCGTGGATAGTGGCTGTGATCATAGGGCTCATATTCCTGATCATAGGCCTAAGCCCCATCATAATACACCCTCTCGCCCCGCAGGAGAATTGGGATATAATCCTCAACAAGGCCCCTAAAGAGGGCGAATCGATGATAATGACCACCACAGAGCCTGATGACCCAAGGGCACTGTTCGCCCTGCTCGGCTATAAGGAATCCAAAGGCTGCGGCATGGAAGGTGAGGGATCTGGTGAGATAATAGGCCCTTTCGGCTTCGGCGCATCGCTCCTGAGCCTCTTTTTTGTGATAGGGATTGGATTGGGGGCAGGGATATATTTCAAGCTGAAATCAACCAACATAATAAAGATAAGGGAGAAATCGAAAGAGCTTGAGAAGGAATTCGCCTCCGCGCTCTTCCAGCTTGGCAACAGGCTGGGGGATGGTCTGCCTGCAGAGATAGCTTTCAGCAAAGTGTCAAGTGTCATGGAAGGGACAACCACAGGAAAATTCTTCAATCTAGTCTCCTCAAACATAACAAGGATGGGGATGGGTGTGGAGCAGGCGATATTCGACCCTCAGCACGGAGCCCTGGTCTATTACCCCTCGAATATGATAGAGAGCTCCATGAAAGTGCTTACAGAGAGCGTGAAGAAAGGCCCGAAGATTGCAGCGCAGGCTCTGGTCAGTGTCTCCAAGTACATAAAGGAGATGCACAGGGTGGAGGAGAGGCTGAAGGACCTGATGGCAGAGACAATCTCATCAATGAGGTCGCAGATAAAATTCATGACTCCAGCAATAGCGGGCATTGTGATAGGCATAACCTCGATGATATCGACCATACTCGGCAAGCTCACCCAGCAGCTCCAGAGCGTCACCGAGGGCGCGGGCCAGGGAATGGAAGGAGTGGGAGGCGGATTTGACATGCTCTCTATGTTCGGGGATGGCATACCCACATTCCACTTCCAGATAATCGTGGGGATATATGTCGTGCAGATAGTATACATACTCACTGTCATGGCCAACGGCATAGAGGAGGGGGAGGACAAGCTCAAGGAGAGATTTGACCTCGGCAAGAATCTTGTGAGGAGCACACTCTCCTACTGCGGCATAGCCCTGATAGTGATGATGCTGTTCAATATAGTGGCAGGGTCCATCATAGGCAGCATACAGGCAGGGGGCTGAGGTTTAGGGTATCCTCTCAGGAATCCTTAACAGAAGAAATAATAAAGGGCTAAATTCCACCACTTACTGTATAAGAATCAACAGAAAAGAACTTATAAAAAAGTTCATAAAAGATGTGGGATCTTCTAACCATTATAAAATTGAAAAATTAAAAAAATGTGGGGCAGCCGGGATTTGAACCCGGAATTGAGGACAGTACACCACTTGTTGCACCATTCACCTAGATCTCTGATATTCATCGGCCGTAGCCTCATCAGATCTTTTCTCAGCCAACCTGGACTTCAGTCTAGTGCTCTTTCCTGCAGGGAAATCCGGCGATGCCTTTTCTCCCCTGTCCCAGATTGAGCTACTGCCCCTTTATGAAATTATGAAATTTTTTCTGTGAAAATTAAATGAAATCTATGCAGATGAATCCCTGCATGCCTATTCTATGTTCTCCTCCTCAACATCGAGATTCTCGTCCTCAAAATCCGCGGATTTCTTCTCGTCTTCTGTGGCTGATCCGCCTGCGCTCTCCGGTTCCTTGTCAAGCTCTTCCGCATCTGTCTCTTCTGTCTTCTCATCATCAGTGAGGGCGTGCTGGGAATCTTTCCCTGCGCCTTCAAGCGTGTCCTGTTCTGTCATCTCATCCCTGCTGGCCTGCGCTGAGGCATCATCTGAAGGCTGTGATGCGCTCTCTGAAGAATTGTCCAGGACCTCCATGGTTCCGAACTTTCCTGTGGTGAGCTGGGGCTCTCCCTGCCACTCATTCACATAACCATTCTTGATCTGGATCCTGTCGCCTTTCTTGATCTTGTCTATCTGCTCATTCCAGAGGCTCATCTTGACCTGGCCTGAATCATCCTTCAATGTGGCGTTTGCCACCCTGCCTGTCTTGCCGAACTTCTGGAACTCCCTGACATCCCCCACATCCACAACCTCTGCTGTGAGCTCGACATTGCCCTGTTTTAGTTTCAGATCTTTTATCATTTTATTCTCCTTTACTGATTTTTTATCATACTCTCTCCTGAAAGCTGAGAATGGATAGAAAAGGGACAATATATAAAGTTTATGCCTGTATAGGCCTGTATGAGGAGTGAATCATAGAATGACTGCTTAAAAAAGCCTCAGGATTGAGTTTATAGTTGCCTCATCCCACCCTGCATTGAGGAGCGCCTCATGGATATCCTCCTTCTTGAAACCGGCATCAATGCTTTCTGCCACGAAATCCCTCAGCTCCACCCTGCTCTCCAGAGGGAGCCCTCCTATATGCTCTTCAGCTTCCCTTCTCTGATGTATTATCGCCATTGAGCCCGCTATGATCATTGTGCCGACTATCAGAAGTATCACAAAATCAAACACAGGGGTTCCGAAGAGGATGTTTTTCAGGCCCTGGCTTGCCTCCTCCTCTGTGAGGTCCAGTATGGCCGCTCCTGTTGCCGTGTCAAAAGGAACCATGAGGGTTATCATGAATATGGATACGAGTACGAATATTATGACGATACCATAGCCGATGTCCTCTTTTTTGCGCATTTTGTAATGCTTGATGAATTCCTTGACCATATTGATTGTGGCTGAGATCAGATGGATGAGCAGGGAGTGACGAAGTAGGGGGGTGATCAAGTGAGTTCGCTGAAGCTCATGCTCCCTTCCACAAGTTTGGTGAGAGTCTCTTTAAGGTCTTTTATCCTTATCCTCCTCTGTTCTGTACTGTCCCTGTCCCTTATGGTGACTGAATCATCATCCAGGCTGTCAAAGTCTATGGTTATGCAATATGGTATTCCGGTCTCGTCAGCCCTCGCGTATCTCCTGCCTATGGATCCTGAGGTGTCCAGCTGGCAGTGGAGCCTGTCCCTGATTTCACCATATACCTTTTTGGCAAGATCCAGGACCTCTTTCTTGTTTGACACGAGAGGGAATATCCCTGCCTTGACAGGCGCCAGCTTGGGGTCAAGCCTCAGCACCACATTGCCGCGTTCCTTGTCGTCTTCGTAGGCGTCGAACATGAACACGAGGAATGCCCTGTCAACGCCCTGTGATGGTTCTGCCACGACATGAGGTATCACCTTCTCTTTGGCTTCCTCGTCAAATATGTTGAGGTCCTTCTTTGAGTGCAGGGTGTGCTGCTTCAGGTCAAAGTCCGTCCTGTTGGCCATGCCCTGAAGCTCTTTCCATCCGAAGGGGAACTCGTACTCAAGGTCCCATGTGTCATCAGCGTAATGGCTCTTCTCCTCCTTCAGGTGCTGCCTTATCCTGAATCTTTCAGGGCTCGCGCCCAGATTGACGAACCATTTGTGTTCTGTTGCGAGCCAGTAGGCGTGCCATTTAGTGCTGATCACTTTCTTTTCTACCAGGTCCTTCATCTTCATCTGCTTGTGCGGCCTGCCCTTCTCCTGCATCTCTGCAGAGTACACGTTTATCTTATGGTCCAGTATCTCATCCATAAAAGGGCATTCGTCCGCTTTCTCAGGATGGATAAAGTATTCTATCTCCATCTGCTCGAACTCCCTGCAGCGGAAGAGGAAATCGCGCGGGCTTATCTCGTTCCTGAATGCCTTGCCCATCTGCGCTATGCCGAACGGCAGTTTGAGCCTCGCGTGCTCCTGCACCAGCCTGAAATTAGTGAATATGAGCTGTGCGGTCTCAGGCCTGAGGTATGCCCTTGAATTGTCATCCTTCAATGGCCCGACATTCGTCTCAAACATGAGGTTGAACTGCTGCGCTTTCCCGAGATCGCTTCCGCAGTTCGGGCATTTTATCCCGTTCTCCTTTAGAAGCCTGTCTATATCATCACCCCCCAGTCCATCCGCAGCTATCTTGAGCTCGTCCTCAACAAGATGATCCCCCCTGTAGCGGGCCTTGCAGTTACTGCACTCAACCATCATGTCCTCAAAGCATTCCACATGCCCTGACGCTTTCCAGACCTTTGGGTTGGTTATTATAGAGCCGTCCATGCCCACGATATCCTCCCTCTGCAGGACATGGAACTTCCACCATTCAGATTTTATGTTGTTCTTGAGCTCCACACCAAGGTGGCCGTAGTCAAAGAATCCCGCAAGGCCGCCGTATATCTCTGCTGTGAGATAGACAAAGCCCTTCTTCTTGCAGAATGTGGCCATCTGCTCTATCGTCATCGGATTATCTGCCGCAGAATCATCTTTTGCCGCTGATTTGCCGTTTTCGCCTTTTTTGCCTTTTTTCTCCGTCATTGTGCTTTTGTTTGGGTGTAATATTTAAAAATTTATTGATGGCCCTTCATGGTGTGTTGGATATTATGAACTGGACTTATAAAGAGAACAGCCATGGGAGCGTCCATGCAGGATGTGGATAAGATACAGCGTGGGGTGTGTTTTGAGAGTGTTGGAGAAGTGATCATGCCGCATGGATATGACAGGAGCATTAGCAGAATAGAACTGCAGAGTCAGGACCTTTTCATCATCCACTCAATTTCCTCATCGCTCAACTCAAGCTCGTCCGCTATTCCTTTCGCAGTTTCCCTGTTCTCCCTGAATATCTGCTGGAGGTAGGGTATTGTATCATATATCACTTTTCTTGAGGGATTGTGGGTGTACTCAGCGATCTTCTCTGCTATGGCTTTCCTTTTCTGGTATTTCCTGTTGGCCATCCATATCTTGAGCAGTCTTTTCGTCGGCCCGTACTTGACGAATTTTCCGTACTTCTCGTCCTTGCTTACAGCAACGCCCGCCGAGAGGTATGCATTCACATAGACCAGGAAGCGCCAGTGCTGCCGCCTCCTTATCCTCCTGAACATCATGTCCGCTTTTGAGATGTAACCGTACGCCCTTGCGAGATCCGCCGGCTTTTCGTATTCTTTAGGCATGTTCTCATCCACCCACAGGAATACCTTGTCAAAATCCTCGGGAACATTGTCAAATGCATCAATAGCTATCTTCGGGTCTGTGGTCTTCAGTATCTTCAGGATTGCGTTGATCATGTTCTCTTCCTGTTCCCTCTGGCTCAGTTCGTCGATGTCATTCTTCCTGAGCTCTTTGGATGTTCCGGTCATCATCTGCAGGTCGTTTATCGCGGCTCTGGCATCTCCGCCGCTCCTTCTCGCAAGCGTCCTTATGTCTTCGTCATTGCATCTTATGCCTTCCTTGCTGCATATCCTGTCCAGTATGCCTGAGATTGATTTGTGATCGAGAGGCTGGAACTGGAGCATCTCGCTCTTCTTCCTCAGGGTTGAGAATTTCTTGTCAAAAGGGTCTGATGCCGTGCAGATTATGGGGAATGCTGATTTCTCTATCAGCTTCACCAATGCAGTTATGCCCCCCCTGTCCTTACTTCCGCTCAGGCCGTCAATCTCATCCACGAGAATTATCTTTCCTTTAGAGAAAAGGGACATCTGCCTTGATGCCGAGCCCACAGTAGAATTAAGCTGCTCCTGGTTCCTGAAGTCTGATGCGTTCACTTCTATGATCTCCAGGCCAAGCTCGCCCGCAAGAGCATAGACCGCTGATGTTTTCCCGCAGCCCACAGGCCCGTAGATTATGGCTGCTTTCTTCTTCTGTGACTTGTACCCTGATATGAACCTGCGGAGGTGCCTGATTGCTTCCTCCTGATTCTCTACTCCTGATGTATCTTTCGGAAGGTACTTGTGGGTCCAGGTATGCATGGCTTCAGAATGCCCTGCGGGCTTTATTAAATTTTTGCTGCCTGCTCCTGTTATGCATGCAATGTATGCTGAATGCCTCAGGAAATGGCCATGAAGAGACTGCAGCCGGCCAATAAGAGCGCTTCACAGCGCCCTTCACCCCTATGTTCCCCACCCCTTTACTTACTAAATAAGAATATAAAGTTTTAATAAGGCTTTTTTTACTTACTAAATAAGTTTTTTAACTTACTTCATAGGGCATTAATGGCAAAATTTATATATGGATTAACTTACTAAATAAGAATTTTGGGAATCGCTAAGGAAATAAAGAGGGGAAACGCCAGAGAGCACACCAAAGAGATATATGAACCCCCCTCAATCCCTGAGAGCATACTCAATGATGTAAGGGATTTCTCTGAGGAGCATCACCTGAGCAGGCCGCAGCTCCGTCTCATATTCAGCAGGAGAGTCGTGTCAGAGCTGGATGTGCAGAGGAACTCATTTCCTCTCTACATATTTGACAGGAAGACAAGCGCCCTCGAATCAACAGTGAAATACCTGAAAGAGAACAGGGGACGCAAGATTTCTGATATCGCCAGGCTCATGAACAGGAGCAGCAAGACAATATGGGCCACCTACCACCATGCTGCCGAGAAAGCGCCGGAGCCCTATCCTGAGAAAAGATCACGGCTGAGGATTCCGATTCATATCCTTGAGGACAGGAGGCTTGGCGCGCAGGAAGCCATAGTCCGTCATCTCAAGGACGAAGGGCTGAACTATCACCAGATAGCGGAGATTCTCGGCAGGGATGAAAGGACGATATGGACCGCTTACCACAGGGCGAAGGAAAAAACTTCAGGCAGGACAAAGGACAGGAGAAAAGAGGGACTGGAGGAAGGATGAAAAGATGAGAAGACCTGGATCAGGGCAGGGAACGAGAAAGAAAGAGCTTCTTGAAAGGATAATGCTCTGCCAGGAATACAAAGAGGAAGTGAGGGATTTCTCCAGAAGGCTGAATGTGGATTACAAGAAAGGACTCATCAGTGAGGAGGAGTACAGGCAAAAGCTCTCAAAATCACTCGGCGGAAAGACAAAGAGGGAATGGCTTGATTATTATGATGACTACATCAGCAGATGCAGAAAGGAGATGCAACGCATCGACGCTGAAAAGGAGAAAAAGAGGATGGGCATAAGGAACTCAGCATTGCTGATCATAGGGCTCGCGATAGTCATGTCCGCTGTTCTTTTCTTCAGCCCGAGGCATGCAGGCTACGCGGTGCTGGATGATGCAGAGATAATCACCGGAAAAGACACCTATAATGTTGGTGATATGGCACATCTGTTCGTGATGCCGCCTGAAGCGGAATATGAAGTGGAGGTCTACGGGCCCGGAGGAAAACTCTACGCCAGCGCCCTCAACTTCCCTGTTGAGAAGCCGGGAAACTACTCTGTGAAAGCATCTATCATACACAAGAACATGACCAGGGAGGTACACTCAAGCTTTGAGGTGGTGGAAGAAGATGACAATGCCACACAGGAAATCACGCAAACTGAGCAGGGATCTCAGGACGAGGAGAACAAAAGCCATGCTGATATTCCCGCAACATGGGAAGATGCCTCATCAAACACAACAACCACAAACAGAACCGCGCCTCAGGAGGATGAAACAGCAGCAGGGAATGATACAAGCACTGCACAGGCAGGAGCAGACCATCCTGAAAGCGGAGGGGGAGATACCCGCAGGCCCCCGGTTCATGGTCTGAACATAAGCCTCAGCAGGGAAGACGCACGCATAGAGAATGTCAGGGAGAAAGGAAGGAACAAGAGCATCATAAGATTCTCTGAATCAGGACTGGAGCTGGACATAGAAGGCGCTGAACTGGATGATGTGGGGAATGTGAGGTTTGAGAGGGGCATACTGCATGTTGACAGTTTCCCGATTGAAAGCGCTGAGATAAGGATACCTGGAGGGAAGACAGCAGGCATAACCACAACACCTGAACTTTATGTGAGAGAGAATCCTCAGGATGAATTCAGGCCTGCAGAGCCTTACAAAAAGGACGGCAGATGGTACAACAAGGTCAAAGCGGAGAGGGATTATTATGAATTCAGTGTTGAGCACTTCTCTGATTATTATGTGAACTCTGCTGGTTATGGCTCTCTTCAGGCTTGTCTGGTGGCTAATAATTATAGTTTCACCGCTGAGTGTATCATAGACCAGCCTGATTATTATGAGGTTTTCGTGAATGATGAGCTTGCCTTGAACGCTTCCCTGTCTGGCTTTAACACGAGCGGTCTCGCTCTCGCTTATGATTTTGTGGGGGTACAGCATGAGTTCATTAACGCTTCTCATCCTGGTTTTAACAAGTCTGGCTTGAGTCTGGCTTATGATTTTGAGTTGGGACTGGATGATGTGACAGACCTTTCGGGTAATGAAAATAACGGCAGT
>JAWOBY010000036.1:0-6867 GCA_046484055.1 Candidatus Woesearchaeota archaeon
GGAGGTTATATTCTCAGGTATCTCTCTGAGAAGCACCCGGATGTTTTCATATTCTCAATGGAGGTTAACAAGAGCCTGTACATGAGCAGGGATTACATGAGGGCAAGAAAGAGGGAGCTGAAGAAGCTTTCAGGGACAATAAGCAGGATGTTTGAGTTTGAGATATGAGGGTTAAGGGAGGATCTATTCTAGAAGGCTGACCTCAATCCTTTCCTTTCCTGCCCCTATATTCTTCCTCTTCAGCTTTATCCTGCCTATCTCACTGGAATTCTTCACGTGCGTTCCGCCGCAGGGGAACAGTATCTTCTTCTCACTATCATTGTCATTGAAGTGCATCTCCCACAGCCTTTTGCCGGGATTCTCGGGATCATCATATGTTTTTATCTCATGGCCATCTCCGATAACCCTGTTTGCTGTCTCTTCAATCCCGGGAATGATCTCATTGGGGTTATTGTCAGTCGCGAAGTCAAGCCTTGCCTTGTCAATCGAGATATTGGATCCCACTATATCATCAAATCCCATGCCCCACTTCTCAAACACGAGAAATGTCACTATGTGCGCCGCGGAATGAAGCCTCATTAGCTTGTGCCTGTGCTCCCAGTCAATCTCAACCTTTACTGTGTCTCCCTCATTGAATTCAGGCTCTTTCTCAAGCATGTATGTTATGTTGTCATCTGTCTTCACTGCCTCCTGCACATTGATTCCGCCGATGGTTCCCCTGTCCGATTCCTGTCCTCCTGAGAAGGCGAAGAAGCAGGCCTGGTCAAGCTGTATCTCAGGCCCCATCTTTGAGGTTACCCTTGCTTCGCATTCCCTCATGTAAGGGTCCTTCCAGAAGAGCTTTTCTGTCATCTTTTCTTCCCCCTGCTCTTGGCATTCTTAGCGCTTTTCTTCTTTGACCTTGAATCCATCGCAGCCCTGCTGCTTTCCATGTCCCTTATCGCCTTTTTCTCGTCCCTCTTCTTCTTGATGACCTTGCTTATCTCCGCGCCAAGCGCTGCTCCGGGTATGACGCAGGAGGCGAGCTCTGCACCCACATCAAACAATGCGCCCTCAGGCACAAGCTCTGCAAGCTCTGTCTTGTAGACTTTTCCCTTGCTCACATCCCCTGTGAGAGCATCAACCTCAATCACTCCCTTCTTTTTGTTTCTCTTGTTGGTGAATTCAAAAGCATGGATCGGCCTGAAGAACAGAGCCCTTCTCTTTATCTCAACTATCTCGTTGAGCACCTTGTCCGCTTGTACAGGCTTTATCAGGTCCTTGACAAATCCCCTTATGAGGTATGCTGCCTTGATCTTTGCAGGGACAACCACCCTGTCCTTTCCCATGAGATCCTCTGTCTCTTTTATGTTCTTTGTCTTGAAATCAAGGTATTTCTTCAGTTCCTTCTCCCTCTGCTTTCCTTCAACAGCATCGGTTATCATCTCCTTGGTATAGTGTTCCGCACAATGATCCTCTGCCTCAAAGGAGCAGTAGGGCTTTTCCCCTGAGATATCAAAAGTTTTTCCTGCTATCTTAACAGACCTTACCTGGGGATCCACCTGGAACCCGTACTTGTTGCTCCTCAGGTAATCAATATAACTCTCCCCTACAATGTGCCAGAATGGCTCGTACCTCTTCTCATGATGGGTTATCACAATATTCTCTGACTTGTCAAACACGCTCAGCATTCCGAAAGCCTTCTTCTTGTTCTGCTCTGCCAGCTTCCTTGACCTGGATTCGTCATACACATCAGGAAAGTACTGGAGGTTCTGTTTTTTTACATCAAGCTTTAGCTCAACCATAGCAGTATTATCAGGGATATCCTTTATAAATTTTATTGAAAATGGCGCCAAACCATTCTCAAGGCTAAAAGTTGACCATGTAAATGCAAGCCCTTAAATACTTTGAGCTTTGCTCAAAGGTAAATATCTGCTTATGAGATGATGGTCAAATTTTTATTATTTCACAAATTCAACATGGGGCATGTTCTCAAATTCCTTGTCTCCTGTGAGGAATTTCACCCCGAACTTTTTAGCAAGAGTGTAGCCAACAGCATCAGGTATTGATATTTTTTTATTATTGAGTTTGAGGCTCATTGCTTCTTTTATGTTTTCTGTGTTTGTTTCAACCAGGAAGGGAGTGTATTTGTCAGTGTATTTGTCAGCAGTTTTCTTATCAAATTCTTTTTTTAAGCCATAGTTCAGTTCTGCAAGATTGAATATTGATGTTAATGCAATGGCTTCTTCATATCTCTTGTATTCAGGATTCCCCCTTATAATCTCAAAGAAGGCATAAGTGTCAAAAAACAATATTTTCCTATTCATTCCAGCCCTCCTCATCAACCTCCTTTAGAATCTCGTCAGTGCTTCTTTTAAACTTCAGTGTATTGAATGTCTCTTTGAGCGCATTTGATTTTTTGAGTATTAGTAATTCTATTCTATCCCCTGTTTTCAAGTCCTCATGGATGACTGCATCCTTGGGTATCACAACCCCCATAGATCTTCCCCATTTCCTTAGCTGTGATTCAACTTCAATCATGCATATCACCTGATTATACCAATATAATCAGGATTATTTAAATATTTCTATACTCCAGAACACACTCACCACCACCCACAATGACGGCAACTGGAAGATTTATAAATGATGAATGCCTATGAGGGGGTTAGGTTTGGTGGAAACAATGCTCGGCAAAGCTATAAAAGGACTTGAAAGCCTCTTCAACTTGTTCCAAAAACCTTCTGTTTGTTTTGACAAAAACCAGAAAACTCACGCAACCTTTCTCTCCTGCATTTGCGGGAAATACTTTTTTGTTCTGAACTGCTTGAGATTCTGGAAGAAGTTGTATCTTGTAAGATTGGAGTTAATGCCCCTTCCAAGTTTTACTTTGGGCTTGAGTTCCATGCCATGGTAATCACTGCCAAGGGTCATTATCAGTTTATGATGCTTTGCAATCTTTTGCAGCATCTTCATATCTTCGTGACTGTGTTTTGGGGTGTAAACTTCGAGACCATCAAGTTTGCAGTCTTTCACAAGTCCAGCTATAAAAGCTGCCAGTTCTTTCCATTCCAGTTTGTAATCCTTTTCATGCTTTTTTTCATATTTTTCGAGTATCTCTCCAGGGTGTGCCAGTATAGCAGTCCCCCCGAGGTCATGTATGAGAGAAACCGCTTCTTCCGGCTCAAAGAATGCTTTGCAGCCATACTCCTTCTCGGCATCACCATAAGTATACTCAGCGATCCCTCCCCTGCCTGTTTCGGACTCAAATCTTTTTATCTCTTTAGCAACCAATTCTGTTTCTCCTTCTTTGATCGCCTGTTGAGGAGTTTTTCCGTATTCCTGGAAAAATCTAGCTTTAGCCAGATGAGCTCTTGCTGCAAATCCTCTCTTATAATCCTCTTTTTTTCCTATATCAATATTTATTCCATTATCCCTGTATTTTTCCAACATTTTGAAAGTTCTGAATGTTCTTATCTCTCTTACTTTTTCCAGCTTTTTATCCATCTCTTTTAATTTATGCCTGGAATTTTCATAACTTTCTTTTGGCCATATACCAAGTATGTGCACCTCTATCCCAAAAAACAGGTCTTTCTTGTCTCTGCTTTTGGTGCTTATCTCAACTCCAGGAATAACACTTACCCCGCATTTTCTTCCAGCCATCACAGCTTCCTCAATGCCTCCAGTGCCGTCGTGGTCGCAGACTATTATTGTAGATAAGCCCTCAGCCTTTGCATTTATGACAACCTGTGTTGGTGAGTAGTCACCATCAGAATAGTAAGTATGGGTGTGACCATCCCACAGACCTTCCTTTCTGGTGGAGTTGTGCAGGATTAGTATTATCCTCTCAATCTGCTCATTTATCTTGTCGACTGATGGAACCTCGGGGCTTCTGAGGGATTTTATCTCTTTGTTATCATACCATCTAAGAAGCTGTGAAAGGATTCTGTTGAGTTCGCTTATCCTAGATATATCCATGTTTGACACATTTTTCCTGAGAAGGGAGATCAACTCATTGTTGACTTTAATCAGATTTTCTATCCTTTAATTCTCTTCTTATCCCACCACTTAATTCCAGTGGAAGGGTCTAACTTGTTCTTTTGGTAATCTTTTATGAGTTTAGGGGTTTTACTGAACATGCGTATATTCTTTTTGTGGGGGACTATATAAATCTTTTTCTTATTCAGGATATTGTTTTATATCGGGAGTTTTAACATAAGTTAATTTATAATTTTCATCAGAATCCAGTATGATGTCGCTAAACTTTTTTTTCGGGAGAACAAACTCATTGAACTGCCCCTCTCTTTTTTTAAAGACAGGCATTATCTCCTTTTTTGGTCTATTTCTCAGTTTTACATCCCTGTTAAACCTTCTGTTCAGCTGAATTTTATCACCACACTCAATGAATATTATTAAGTCATATACACCTATATCTGGAACTAACAACGCAGAAAGACCATCTATGAGATTGTATTTTCCCGGCACATAATCTTTTTTATTATCCTCCAGACTAACATCAGATGTTAGTTTCTTGAAATACAATCCATCCTTTATTTTTTTAAGATCCCTCAAAAGAGCATCCTTTTCTAGAGATTCAGGGTGAGCTCCTGTTAAACCCTTCTTTCTTCTCTTTTTGATGTCATGATAATAGCCGTCAAGAAAGAAAATTCTGGAGTCAGGGAGGTGTTTCATCAATCCTCTACAGAACTCTGTTTTTCCAGAACTTCCCTTTCCTGTCACTGCAATCAGAATGTTCTCTTTCTTATTCACAAATTTTTTCTGAATGCATTGTGATATCTCTTCTATTATCCCTGTATTATCCACTCTGGACCCTCACAATATCATGAATTCTTGACAGCATATCTTCTGTCCCTTTGTGTGACCTGAACTGAGAAACATACCCTCCTTTTTTTCTTACCCTATCAATAATCTCTGCTTTTGCACCTGATAAGGTAAAAGGATATCCTGATTGTGACAGCATCTTTATATCATTTGTGTCATCACCCATGCACGCAGCATGATGCCATCCCAATCCCTTTTTATTGAGTATGAAGCGAATTGCGTTTTCTTTTCCGCCGATAGCAGGCATAAAATCCAGGAAAGAAAGATTTCTCGTTGTTGTTATGCCCTTAGGGTGCTCCATCATCTCTATCTCCTGTATTTGTTCTTCTGTCAAGTTGTTTGTTTCCGGATCTATCCTGAATGAGGCAAGCCTCCCCTCGGAATCTGTTTTGTAACCCTTATCCTGAAAGAATCTCTCATATTCCCAAAGAACGCCCTCTTTTTTCCCTTCTTCAGCACATCCTATGTATGGTCTCATTATTTCCAGATAATCCTTATCAATATTTCCCTCTTCCAGGATCATACACCCATGTTCTATGATGCCAAAAGTGTATGGTATCCTGTGGGTAACTCTTTTAAAGCTTTTTAATCTCCTCCCGCTTATTAAGACGACAGGTACAAACTGCATAATTTTTGCTATGTTCTTAATGGATTTTTTTGATATGAATCTTTCTTCATCAGCGATTCTTATGCAGTTACCTGCCTTTTCTTTGTGTATAATAGTATTGTCAATATCAGAGAATACAACACCTATCTCCAGCCTGGCAAGCAATATCTGTTTTAATTGTTTGACTGTGCTTTCAAGCATAAGATTGACTTTCCTGACTGTTTCTGACTGTGGAAGCTGTTTTAACCAGCTACTCTCTTTTTTTCCATCATAAACTGCAAGGATATCCATGAGAAATCTTAAGTCCGTCTCAAAATCTGGCTTTAACTTTGAAACTCTGTGCATTGTTAATATAATCTTTTTCAATCTTTTCTTTCTTTCATGTGTGTGCCATGATATGCCTAAACTCTCATCTAGTTTATTATCCTCCAATACCTGAATAAACTTATTGATATGCTCTCTCATATGTTCATGTTTTATTTGGATATTAATTAATGTTTCCATCAATGAATTTCAGAGGCTTTGCCTTTTGTATTTCTATATTTGATAGTATTGTTCATGATGCCATGGAGGGTTTAGGGGAGGAATGTGAGGATGGTGTTTGCGTGAGCAAAGAGCCTCAGGCGGAGAACAAGACTCAGGAGGATATCAAAATCAACATCCAGAAGCCTGAGGACGGCAGGGCTTACAAGTCAAAGAACCTGTTATTAGTGCATTCTACAGAGCCTGAAGGCATAAAGTGCTCTTACAGCATGAACAATGACGCCAGCTTCACAACACTTCAGTCACAGCAGACTGACATAAAAGCAAAAGAGGGAAAGAACAACATTAAAGTCAAGTGCAAAGGGAAAACAGCCTCTGGTGGTTTCTTAATGTTAAATAGCTTTATTTTCTCCTGTAAGCGCTGTCATGGTGCTCCAGCCCGAGGAATGTGGCCTTCTTTTTTTCTATGGTGAACAGCAGAACAAATGATCCTACATGCACTCTCCTGTATCTTCCGCCTACATGGAGGAGAATCTTATACATTTCCGGTTTTTGCACGACTTGCGAGACTTTCCTGCTGATCTTCTCAAACAGAAGGGTCTTTCTTCTTTATTTCCACAAAGCCGAAAACTGAAACATTTATGTAGCGAAAATCAGGGATTTTCTGGGTTTGTTAGACAAGCTAACAAACTTTCAGATGAAGGCTTTTGGAAACCTCAGAAATGCTTATGCATTTCTGACGGTGCTGAAAACCTTTGGTTTTCCGCATCCTAAAAATCCGCTGTTAATACAATCGCCGTCAAACTGAAACAACAGAAAATATTTAATATTTTCTTAGTTCCAAAACCTTCGGTTTTGAAACCTCATAAAAATGCAAAGCATTTTTAGGACGCCAAAAATCTATGATTTTTGAGCGTTTAGGTTTCAGTCAGGCGATTGTGCGGATTTTTTTGATT
>JAWOBY010000037.1:0-21983 GCA_046484055.1 Candidatus Woesearchaeota archaeon
CGGCCGGGGCGTTTTATGTTTTTGTGATTTTGAAGGGTGTTTGCGCTTTTTATCCTTCATAATGTTTATAAATGAGCAATATTTAAAAGTTTAAATAAGGGGTATATTGATAATGAGAAATCTGATTGTTTTCTGCTTGGTAATGCTGATTGCTTTTGCCTTTGCAGGGTGTTCTGAGGGCACAGAGATTATGCAGTCCCGGTCTGCAGAGGCCGGCGGTGAAACAGACGTCGCATCAGACACTGCCGGCGCAGAAGAGATGAGCGAGACATCGGCATCCGCTACCATTACGCAGTTCAAGAACAATCTGGGGAACAAGATTGACACCTCATCCTCCTATGGGAGGATTTCCACAGAGGAGTTCGAGACGCCCGTGGAGTACAGTCATATCTGTTTCGTGGCGGAGGACAATCCGGACAAATTGGATGATGAATTTCTCGGCGAATACCCTCAGGGTGCTGACGTGGCGGAATCGCAGGATAATGTATTCCTTTATGACGGCGAGTCAATAGACTCCTTCAATGTCGATCGTTTTGAGGTGAATGAGGATGATGGCAACGCCTACGGCACGGAGGCGATATGCATCCCTATAAACAACGGGCAGTTCAGCCTTAGGCTGGAGGGGTTGGGGGACAGGACGCTCATAAGCAGCTGACGGCGATGCAGGCAGAAAACTTTAATATTCTGCTTCACATTTATAGAATAAGATTCTTTCTTTATTTCCTCAAACTTACAAATGTTCCTACTCCCTGCAGGGGTGTTTATTTTTGTGATTTCTTCCACTTAAAATAATAATAACTTAACGCAAGGAAACCAAATGTTAAGGTGCATCCAGAAGCCCCTCCTAAAGCACCGGCCAAGTCAGGATGGTTAGTCTGCATCGGCATGATAATAAATCCATAAAGAAAACCAAATGTGGCCCATGCAGCAATCTTTGCCTTCTGTTTTGGGGTTGTTTTGAATTTCTTCATCTTCTATACTTTTTATATTCCACTCCTAGCTTTTGAGTTTCATGATGCCTGACACAAAAGTCCAGCATTCCGTCTTTCCAGTCCATCAAGAAAACTCAGGCGGCTCCTAGTGCTGCGCACCGGAGCCCCTCTTAAAGAAAATTATCCCATCATCTTAACAATATCAATCATCCTCTTGGAATAGCCCCACTCATTGTCATACCATCCGCATATCTTCACAAGCTTCCCTTCTATGACATCAGTCATCTGAGAATCGAATATGCAGCTGTGCGGGTTTGATATTATATCCCTTGAGACGATAGGGTCCTCTGTGTATTCGAGTATGCCTTTGAGATGGTGCTGGGACACATCCTTGAAGAGCTTGTTTATCTCCTCTTTTGTGGTCTCTTTCTTGAGCATGCACACGAAATCAGTGAAGCTTCCGTCAGGTGTGGGCACTCTTACGGAGATGCCGTTCATCTTCCCTTCAAGCTCAGGTATCACAACACCCACTGCTTTCGCGGCCCCTGTGGTTGTGGGCACAATGTTCTCTGCTGCGCTCCTCCCCCTTCTCATATCTTTGTGAGGCGCATCGACAAGCTTCTGGTCGCCTGTATATGAATGCACAGTCGTCAGGAAGCCATGCTCGATTCCGAAATTGTCATTCAGGACCTTTGCCATCGGAGCGAGGCAGTTTGTTGTGCATGAGGCATTTGATATCATCGTGTCCTCAGGCTTTATGTCATGCTCATTGACTCCTTCGACTATGGTCTTGATGGGCTCATCCCCTTTTGCGGGAGCAGAAAGCAGGACTTTCTTCGCGCCGGCATCGATATGCTTCTGCACGAGAGCCTTTGTCCTGAACAATCCTGTCGATTCAACAACAACATCAACACCGGTCTTGCCCCAGGGCAGCTGTGCGGGGTCTTTCTCCGCGAAAACCTTTATCTCCTTCCCGTTGACCACCAGTGATCCTTTTTTCGCCTTTACTGTGCCGTTGAACCTTCCATGCACTGAATCATACTTGAGCAGGTGGGCCAGCGTCTCTGTATCAGTGAGGTCATTGACCGCCAGGAATTCTATGTCAGGATCCTCCAGCCCTGCCTTGAATACCATCCTGCCTATCCTTCCGAAACCGTTTATTGCGACTTTGACCATATTATTACCCCCATTTAGTGGCTTCTCAGGGCTTAAACCATATTATACCCTGTCATGAATATTGTCCCTTGACCCTTATACCAGACTGTATGCCCTCTTTTGTCTTAATGCTTATCCGCTTGATTATGCTGGCAGAGAGCTCCAGAGGGCTCATTACAGGCCAGGACAATTTTCAGATGCCTGTTTATTTAAAGGTTTATTGTCATTCAGGAATAGCTAATTAAAATTTGACCATTATTTAATAAGCAAGCCTTAACTCACCCTGAAAGTTCCAAAACTTATTTGAAAATTGCGCAGGGTTTAAAACCCCGCACTTTAGTGCGCAATGACCAAAAATGGAACATTTTTGGCACGCCAGAAACCTTTTGTTTCTGAGCGTTTTCAAATCAAAAAACTCGCCTGTCAAGGCGAGGAGCGTAAAACTCCGCCCTTTAGGGCGGAGATACTTAAAATGCAAGGCATTTTAAGGCCTGCAAATCCGAAACGATTTGCAGTAGCTCCGAGCGGCGAGTTTTTGTTATGATGCAGGCATATTCCCCTGCAGGTATATAATAAAAATTTGACTATTATTGATGGTCAAATTTTTAGTCTTGAAAATGGCGCAAAGCCATTTTCAATAAAGATTGCCCAATAATCTTAAATATCCCTGGTCTCCACAAACGGCCATGGATGAGGATTACAGGAAGGAGCTCGAAAAGCAGCAGTACAGGCTCGTGGGCGAGCATTCCGCTGTGAAGATCTGCACCTGGACAAAGAAGTCCCTGCTGGATGAGGGCTCATGCTACAAGCAGAGGTTCTACGGCATTGAGTCCCACAGGTGCTGCCAGATAAGCGTGACAGTCAATTACTGCGACCAGGACTGCATCTTCTGCTGGAGGAAGCGGCACAATGAGCCTTTCACAAGCATAGACGAGCCTGATGACATAATAGAGAAAGCCATAGAGAACCACAGGCTGCTCCTCTCGGGTATGGGCGGCCACGAAAAGATAAACAAAAAGAAGCTTGAGGAAGCGAAAGACCCGAACCAGTTCGCCATCTCGCTCACAGGAGAGACCCTTTACTACCCCAGGCTCAGCGAGCTGATAAGGAAGCTGAAGGACAGGGGCTGCAGTGTCTTTGTTGTCACGAACGGCCAGCTTCCTGATGTCATGGACAAGCTTGAGCCCCCGACACAGCTATATCTCTCGCTTGACGCGCCCAACATGGAGCTGCATGAGAAGATATGCAGGCCAATGAACAGTGATTATTGGGAGAGGCTGCAGAGATCCCTCAGCATAATGAAAAAGCTGAAGGATGAAGGGAAGACAAGGACAGCCATAAGGATAACGCTCATAAACGGCTACAACATGATAGAGCCTGAGAACTGGGCCAGGCTTGTGGATATGGCAGAGCCGGACTTCCTGGAGGTGAAAGCATACATGTTTGTGGGAGCGTCAAGACACAAGCTGTCAATAAAGAACATGCCGTACCACAGGGATGTGGTTGACTTCGCAAAAGAGCTCGAGAAGCATTCCCCCTACAGGATAAGGGACGAGCAGGAGGAGAGCAGGGTGGTGCTGATGAGGAAGGATGATAAAGATGGGTCTTGAAGTGATACATGGAGGGCTTTACGGAAGGGACGAGGAGCTTGCGTCTTTAAGGAAAAAATATGAACAGTTTGAGCAGGAGATATGCAAGCTGGAGGGGGATCACAATAAGATATACCCCTTCCTCCTCATGAAGAGAATAGAGGAGGCCATAAGAGATGGCGGCATCCGGGCCTGCAATGATGAGAGCACAAGGATATTCATGGATGAGCTCTCCCCTTCTCTTGACATTCCTCCCGGAATAAGGCCCGCGAAGGATATAATATTTGACGGCATGCTGTGGGATATGGAGGAACCGTTAGATTGCAGGGAGAGAAGCTACATGTTCAGCCTTTTTGCAGAGGACATAACATTCTCATACCTTTATTCCGACCTCTACAGCCTTCCTGATGAACAAAGGCATGAACTGATAGGTGAGTTCTCCCTCGCGATACATGAGGCGATTGAAAGGCTCTATAAACCCGCATATATGGAGCTCATAAGGCACAATGATTTCTACCGCTCCCTCTATGAAGGCAGTGAGCATGGAATACCAAACCTTTTCAGGAACGCATGGGCCTTATGGCACCAGTCAGTAGGTGATTATGCGATGGAATCAGAGAAGCTCAGGAGGGTGAGAGGGCTCGGCCAGCTGGCGGAGGGCTCACTGGAGTCAAAGGACCTGAAGGAGGCTGGAATGCATCTCTCAAGCCTTGAGAAAGCGCTGGCGCAGCCCAGCAAAGAGGTGAAATATTCGAAGATAAGCCGTTTTGAACAGAAAGCTGAATATATCAGGAACCACATGAGAAACATATAGGAACAGACAGGACAGCGCATCCTCGGCTATAGGACTCTGTCCGGAGTGAAGGTTAGTGTCTCCTGTTGCGAGCGCCTTTTGCTCACCAAATCCAGCTGACAGAGGGGAAGCTCCCTACGGGAGATGTCAGCCTTAAGTGAAAGAAGCAGGCGCGAGCCCGACACTAACCCGAGCATTTCCGCAGGAAATGCGAGATTCCGGACAGACCCCAGCCATCGAATAAATTTATAAATGGCTGTCTTTTTAGGCTCTTTTTTGGGGAATGTTTTTGGGAATAAGGAATCATATGGTGATGCGGTCTGATAAGGCCGATAAGGTGGTTGGATGGCGGATTCAGACGAATGCATAACAAAACTGAAAGAGCTCAGCAGGCATGATAATGTCAGGATAGTGAACTGCGGCAACGGCGCCATTTTCGCTGCATTGTACATAGCCAAGAAGGTCAATTCCAAGCCGTACATACTCGTGCCTGATCAGGGCGGATGGATAAGCTTCAAGACATACCCCAAGATATTCGGCTTCAACATAAAGGAGATAAAGACCGACAAGGGAATCATTGACCTGAAGGACCTGCAGGAAAAGGCCAGGACAGGGGCTGCATTCCTCATGACAAGCTTCGCGGGATATTATGCGGAACAGCCCCTCAAGCACATATCAGAGATATGCAGGGAAGCGGGCTGTCTTCTTGTTGAGGATGCATCAGGAGCCATAGGGGATCATGCCCTGTGCAACGGCACCCACTCAGACATAATCGTGGGAAGCTTCGGAAAGTGGAAGCCGGTGGATTTCAAGGAGGGGGGATTCATATCAACAAACGAATCCCAGTATCTTGAGAAGACAAAAGAGATGTACTCAATCCTCAGGTTCAGGCCTGACTATGACAGGCTGCTTGACAGGCTCAACCTTGCGAAAGAACGGCTGAATTTCTTTCTTGAAACATCAGAAAACATAAAAAAGGACCTGGAGAAGGAAAACCTCCCGATATTCCACAGGGACAAGCGGGGCCTGAATACGATCATAGGATTCAATAACGAGGAGCAGAGGAACAAGATAACAGATTACTGCAGGAAGAACGGCTATGAATTCCTCACCTGCCCCAAGGAGATAAGGGTCAATGAAGAGGCCATAAGCATAGAGGTCAAGAGGCTGAAGGTTAAGAATGTCAAGACCAAGACACTGGTAAGCAAGGAGAAATGATCCTGTGGAATGATTAAAAAGGATACAAGATAATACAGTGGCCAAAATTATCCGGAATGACAAGACAAAATGATGAGGTGAGACAGAATGCTTGAACAGCCCAAATCAATGGATGAATGCGTTTATTTCACGAGAAGGACGCTGGAGAACGGCGGGAAGATCATGGCCTGGGCCTACAGGATTGACTGCCCGAAATGCGGGAAGGCAAAGATGGGCAAGCCTGTTGAGAAGGGCAAGGTAAAAAGGAGAGCGAAGGAGTATATCTGCCCTGAGTGCGGCCACACAGAAGAGAAAGAGGAGCATGAGCCGAAGCTCACCCTTGAAGTGATATACACCTGCCCGCACTGCGGCCATGAGGGCGAGGCCAAGACAGAATACAAGAGGAAGACATTCGAGGGCGTTCCGGCCTATGTCTTCAAGTGCGAAAAATGCGGGAATAAGATAGGAGTGACAAAGAAGATGAAGGAAGGGAAGAAAAAAGGCAAGGGCAAGGAAGTGCCTGATGTTGAATGAAAGCATACCAAAACACCTGAGGATTAAGCATGAAAAAAGCTGTCATAACAGGCGCCAGCAGCGGGCTCGGCTACGGGATTGCGTCAAAGCTGACAGGCAGAGGAGTCAAGGTTGTGAATCTTTCAAGGAATGAGTGCGATCTTGAAGTTGAGAACGTAAAGACTGATCTTACAAAAAACAGCGACATAACCTCAGCGATCGCTAAGCTGAATGGATTCCACAAAGACATCGATCTTCTTGTCCTGAACGCGGGAGTGCTTCACTGGAGAGATGCGGGGAAGGAGAGCGCTGAAGAGGTGGATCATGATTTCGCTGTCAATATAACCGGAGCGATAAAGCTCGTCAATGGGCTCATAGAACTGATAAAGAAAAATGAGGGGGATATAGTCATCATAGGCTCTACCGGCTCTTTTACAGCAGAAAAGGGCAGCTCCACTTACTGCTCCGCAAAACACGCGGTCCTGGGCTTCATCAGGGCATTGCAGGCAGAGTTCAAAAAAGAAGGTGTGAGGATAATAGGGTTCCATCCCGGAGGCTTCAGGTCTCAGCTGCACATAAAAGCAGGAAGCCCTCTCAGACAGGAGGATCTTATGGATGCGGGAGATCTTGCGGACCTTTTGATACATGCCCTTGAAGCTCCGAGAAGCCTGGAAGTGTCTGAGATCATAGTGAACAGGAAAATGAAGAATCTTTGATAGGCAAAATGAAGGAGAATGATATGAGGCAACACAATGAAAACACTTGTAGTATATTTCACAAGGACCGGGACGACAAAGAAGCTCGCAGAGCAGATAGCTGAAGGGCTCAGGGCAGATTCTGAAGAGATAATCGCGGAGAAGGATTATTCAGGGCCTCTTGGATACATGAGAGCGGGCCTGGAAAGCACCAGGAAAAAGCATGCAGGGATAGATAAGCCGAAGAAAGACCCTTCAAAATATGATCTTGTCATCATCGGCACTCCGATATGGGGGTGGAACATCAGCTCTCCTGTGAGAGCTTATCTTGAGCAGATGAAGACAAAGCTGAAGAAGCCGAATCTCGCGTTCTTCTGCACTGAAGGAGGCTCAGGAGGGAAGAAGGCCTTCAATGCTATGGAGAGCATAACAGGAAAGAATCCGAAAGCCGTGCTTGAGCTGAGGATGAAGGATTATCTGGATGGAGAATCCGGCAAGGACATCAAAGAGTTCATAATCAGTCTGAAGTGAACATTCTGAGATCTTACCGGGAATCCTGTCCCGTGTGCGCGCCGCCTGAAGCAGCGTCCCATCCCCGCAACCTTTAAAAAACCCCTGTTTCTATGTTCTGTCATGGCAAGAGACACAACAAAAAAAACAGTCATAACAGCGGCCCTGCCTTACGCGAACGGGCCCCTGCACATAGGCCATATGGTGGAGTACATACAGGCGGACATATTCTCCAGATTCCTGAAGCTGAGAGGGGAGCATGCCATATACTGCTGCGCTGATGACACCCACGGAACTCCGATAGAGATAAGCGCGATGAAGAAGGGCATACTTCCTGAGCAGCTCATAAACCAGATGCATGAGGAGCACCTGAAGGATTTCACTGACTTCCAGATAGGGTTTGACAGCTATCATTCCACGAACTCAAAGGAGAACCATGAGTTCAGCGATTATATCTTCCAGCAGCTCAAGAACAAGGGTCTTATATACAAGAAGGAGGTCGAGCTCACCTACTGCGAGAAGTGCGGAAGGTTCCTTCCTGACCGTTATGTCAAGGGCAGATGCCCGAAGTGCGGCGCTGATGACCAGTACGGCGATGTGTGCGAGAAATGCAATGCGGCTTACAGCACAACGGAGCTTTTGGAGCCTTTCTGCGCCGTATGCGGCTCATCCCCTGTGAGGAGAAAATCAGAGCATTACTTCTTCAGGCTCAGCTCCTGTTCAGACCAGCTGAAGGAATGGCTCAACAGAAACAAGAACCTCCAGCCTGAAGTGAAGAATTATATCATGGGATGGATAAATGAGGGCCTTAATGACTGGGACATAACAAGGGACGGCCCTTATTTCGGATTCAGGATACCCGGAGAGGAGAATCTCTATTATTATGTCTGGCTTGACGCTCCCGTAGGCTACATCGCTTCCACTGAGAACTACTGCAGGAACATAATGGGGGGAAAAGAGAGTTATGAGGACTACTGGAAGAAAGGCAGGGTCATCCATTTCATAGGCAAGGACATAATATACTTCCATTTCCTGTTCTGGCCTGCCATGCTCATGAACTCCGGCTTTGTCCTTCCCGATGACATAGCTGTCCATGGTTTCATGACGATCAACAGGGAGAAGATGTCAAAGTCAAGGGGCACTTTCTTCACTGCGAGGGATTACCTAAATGCGCTCGCGCCTGATTATCTCAGGTTCTATTACGCGGCGAACCTGACCAAGAAGATGACTGACATAGACCTTGACTTCAATGATTTCAGGAGCAGGATAAACAATGAGCTTGTCGCGGACCTGGGGAATTTCATCTACAGGGTTTTAAGCTTCACCAACAGGAATCTTGATTCAAGGATAAGCGGATTTGATGAGGAAGATACCGCAGAGGCAAGAAAGAGGATCGAGGGAAAGTTCAGGGACATTGAGAAGGCATATGAGCAGTGCAATTTCAGGGAAGCTGTCAGGCTGATACTTGAGGTGGGCTCTGAAGGCAACAGGTATTTCCAGGAAAAGAAGCCATGGGAGGTGATAAAGGATGATCCTGAAAAGGCCAGGAAGACGGTCTCCTTCTGCGTGAACATAGTCAGGAACATATCCATACTGATGAAGCCCATACTTCCTGAGTTCTCAAAGAGGGTGGAGGAGCAGCTCAATATTGACTCTGGCCCTCAGGGCCTGGCATGGAAGGACCTCGGTTTCGGGCTTAAGGACCATGAGATAGGCAAGGCAGAGATACTCGTGCAGAAGGTGGGCGATGAGCTTGACAGCCTTGCAGTGAGCGATCCTTTCACAATGCTTGACCTCCGGACAGCAAAAGTCATTGAAGCGAAAGAGCATCCTGACTCGGACAAGCTGCTCATACTGCAGATAGATACAGGCGATGACAAGAGGCAGCTTGTCGCGGGCCTGAAGAAGCATTACAAACCGGAGGATATAGAGGGGAAGAGGATAATAATCATAAAGAACCTGAAGCCCGCTAAGCTCCGCGGCGAGGTGAGCGCGGGCATGCTCCTTGCAGGAGATGACGGGAAGGATGTAAGAGTCCTTGAAGCGGATGCCGAACCGGGCGCAAGAGTAAGCGCTGAGGGGGTGAGCCTGCCGCCTGAAGACGGGATAAAGGAGATAAACATTGATGATTTCGCTGATGTGAAGCTCGAGGTCAATGAAGGCAGGGCCCTCTACAAGGGCAGGCCCCTGAAGGCGGAAGGCAAGGAGGTTTCCTGCGCAATCAATAAGGGGAAGGTAAGCTGAGATTGCAGTTGAGAAATTTGAGAAATCGTTCTTAAACCTTGAATTCTCTCACTCCGGTGTTCGGGAAATCTTCATGGTGTATGATCCCTTCAGGTCCCTTGCCTTCTATCGCGCACGAAACTGCTTTGAGCGTGTCGCTGTGGGACACAAGGAGAATCGTGCTGTCCTTTCCTGCATGCTTCTCCATGATCTTCTCAAGAAAATTTTTCGCCCGCTCATATAATTCCTGGAGAGACTCTCCCTCTTTCAGAGGCGGATAAACAGGATTTCCCTCAACCATCCTGAAATCTATCTCATCCTTCCTCTTTCCCTGCATCTCGCCGAGATTCCTCTCCCTTAAGTCTTCTGTGAGATGCAAAGGCGTGCCGGGATGCTGTTCAGCTATCCTCATTGCTGTGTCAGAGGCCCTTGCGAGATCGCTGGAGTATATGGTGTCCAGTCTCTCTTCATTCAGCTTTTCCGCTATCTTTTCAGCCTGCACCCTGCCTTTCTCAGAAAGCTTTCCAGGCAGGTGGCCCTGTATTATGCCCTGCGCGTTCTCCACAGTCTCGCCATGCCTTACTAATATCAATCTCATGGGGATAATTATCCTGCCCTGCTTAAAAAAGTTTCCAAGAATAAGGGTCTGTCCCAAGTGAAGGTCAGCGCCAATATCGTGAGCGCTTTCTATCTGAAAGATCAGGCTGACAGAGGGGTCGCTCCCTACGGGAGATGTCAGCTTTAGATAGAGGAAGCAGGCGCGAGCCGGCCGCTGACCCGAGCTTTTCCTCAGGAAAAGCGAGATTTGGGACAGACCCCAAGAATAAGCAAACAAATAACAAGAAAAAGAAAAAATATTCACCTCATTTTCCACCCCCTCATCGTTGTCGGATGAGTCGTGTGGGGTATGTGAAGTGACCATAATCAGGGTCTGCGGAACCTAATCTGCACACCCCCTTTCTTTGCACATACCCCACCTGACTCTTAATCATAATTCATGTCTGATCATGTTTCATGTCTTTTGATTCTCATCAACCCCATCAATCCATGGGATGGACCTTAATGGTTTTAATCTCCGGAATTGCCGTAAATATTACATACATAAATGTCATCAAGAATATATATATTTTGTGCTGATATTGTATATATTGAGCAAATTATATATATGTAGAGGTAAAAAATATGATTATAAGGGAAAAATTTATATACTGTAAACAAGCACAGGATTTGTGAGGGGGTAATATGAAAAGAAAAGTCGTAAAACACGGTCCTGCCACATCCATAATATCCCTGCCCTCAAAATGGGCCAAAAGATACGGGATCAAGAGAGGGGATGAGCTTGAAGTCCAGGACAAGGGAAACTACCTCCTCATCTCGACAGAGAACCAACAGCAGAGCGGGAAGGTCAGCGCGGACATAACAGGACTGGACAGGACATCAATACTGTTCCTTATAAGGAGCCTGTACAAGACAGGCTATGAGGAGATAAAGCTCACATTCAGGAACCAGTCCACACAGCACAAGAGGCTGGGAAAAGAGAGGACAGTCATATCAGTGATACATGAGGAGGTGAACAGGCTCACAGGACTTGAGGTCGTGCAGCAGCGCGAGGACCTCTGCGTCATAAAGGCGCTGTCTGTCATGTCATACGAGGAATATGACTCCACGCTCAGGAGGGTGTTCCTCATGCTTCTGGATGCCACCAGTGACCTGATAAAAGGCGCTGAAAACAATGACAATCTTGCACTGAAGACCATACAGGAGAAGCATGACACCATAACAAAATTCCTTGCCTTCTGCGTGAGGGTGCTGAACACAAAGGGCCATGAAGACCGGATGAAGAATATATTCGCAAATCAGATATTAGCTGACATTGACAAGGTGCTTGATGTCCTGAAGAATGTATCAAGAACAATGATAGAGCTGAAGCCAAAAGTGAGCAGAGGCTCGGCAGATATCATGCGCGATATAGAGAATATCATCAAGGAGTTTCACGAGTTCTTCTACAGGTATGACAATGAGAAGATAACCAGGATTTTTGATCTCAGGGATGATATACCAAAAAGGCTCAAGTCAGAAGCAAAGAACATGAAAAAAGAGGAGCTCATGGTCATGAGCCAGATGACAGGGATCATAGATCTTGTGGTGGACATGGTGGAGGCGAGGATGGCCATGGGCCACTAGAATGCGTAGAGGATACACAGAAGACCAGAGTATCACATGAAAGAGCCGGCGCGTTTCCGAACTCAGCCGCCATAAACTATTCCCCTTCTTGAGAGCATGAAATTCCTGACCTTTGCTGCCGTGTTCTCAAGGCTTTCTGTCGTGTCATCAGATGTCCTCACGCTTTCCACGCTCAAAAATCTCTCACTGGAAGAGTAGCCTGAAATCTCCCTCCAGTAATTCCTGAATGAACTAACCTGGCGCTCCAGCTTTTCAGGGGATACACTGACATCATGCCCGCGCTCGCTTATCCTCTCCATCAGTTCATCAACATTCTCATTATTCATGACTATAATATTCATGGAGGGATACTTCTCATGCATTGTTGTAACAGCACCGAGGTTGAGCTGGGTGAATATGGCATCCTTGCCTGATCCGAGAATGAAATCTATAAACCCTTTCTGTATCCCGTAATCATTATTGTTGTGCTCTACCTTCATCTCGAATTTATCCTCATCCTCAAAATATTCCGGAGTCCTGAAAATATGGTCCTCATAAGCTATCTCATTGGGCCTTGGCCGCCTTGAGGTGTCCCTCGGTATCTTGAAGGTGTATGGCAGCATCCTCGTCAGCATGTCAGCTGTTGAGGTCTTGCCCACCGCGCTCGGCCCGCAGATGCAGAAGAGATCGCTTTTATTGGAATCATGATACTCAAGCATCCTGCGCGAGAAAACATCAAAAATCTTCGGCACATCGTGTATGAAGGCGTCATCCAGAGCGGATATGACAGGCATGAAAGGATAGGACCTCATTATCCTTTGCTCGACAGCATCTTTTTCAGGGCCTTCCATTCCCTGCTCAAAGATGACCATGCTCATTTTCGTATGCCTGAGCTCGTCAAATATGAGTTTCGGCTCTTTCTCTATCTTGACCTCAAATCCGAAGTCAGCGAAAAGGTCATAGAAGTAATCCTTCTCGCCCACATCCGCCCCGCTTATGTAGAGCGCTCTTCTTGGGATAGAGGCCGCTATCTGATTCAGCAGTTCATCATCAGCCCCTCCCTGATCCAGTCTTTTCATGAGCCTCGCTGTCCGGGATGCCTCTCTCACCCTGTCAACCATGCTCGCAAGGTTTTCAATCCCTGATGTCTTTGTCTCGGGACCGGCGGATTTAGTGAGATAACAATACGCCCCTCCCCTTATCAGGTCAACCGCCTCATCAGGATAATCGCTCTCCCCTGTTATGAGCATGAGGGGAGTGTCAGGAAACTTCTCTTTCATACCCTCAAGAAGTCCCCTGCCGTCGCATCTGGGCATCTTTATATCAGAAAGCACAACATCAAAATCCTCTTCTCCGAGCATGGACATGGCCTCCTCTCCGTCCGCAACACTCCTCACCTTATAGCCGTCCACCTCAAGAATCTCGCTGAGAGTCTTCCTGACTGCAGCTTCATCATCCGCTACAAGCACAGTGGGTTTAGGCATTTTACGCTTTCAGGCTTTGGAAAGGGATTGTGATGATATATTATCTATAATTATCTGCATGATTATGTTATTCATATGGTCATACAACTCAACCACACGATCATCCATATCCAGAACCTCTTTTAAATGGGGCCTTAGGGGCTGTATTGGCTGTATCCTTACCTGTACTGGCTGTATATTGGCCATATCAGATTTCCAGGCCCAAACAGCAAAACCCCCAAAAACACCTTTCAGAGGGTAAGAAATTCCTTTTTATAAATCTTTTCACTTTCCGGCTTCTGGAAGGGCCCCAGAGCACACGGATCCTGATCCATTATCCTTATCCGCCCTGATTCCGCAGAATTTTCCTGCAGGGCCGATACAGCATATCATGAGATGAACACAAGACATCATGAGATACATATTATACGATACCACATGACCCCCCTCAGGACCCTTCTCCGGACTTTTCCTTCTCCTTCTCCTCAGTCTTCCCTGAAGAATCTTCAGCAGGCTTTTCCTCATTTTTCTCGGCCTGCTTTCCGGCCTCAGGTTCAGGAGATTTTTCCTGGACTTTTCCAGGCTCTTCAGGGGATTTCCCTGAATCCTCTTCCTGCTTCGGAGATTCCTGCTTCGATTCATCTGCCGCTTCTTTCCCTTTTTCAGGTGTTCCAGCAGCGCTATCCTGGCTTTCCTGAGCGCCCGCTTCCTGACCGCTCTCAGCCTCAGGCTTTGCACCCTCAAAAAGGTTCTCCTTGCCCTTCTTTGTTATGACAGCATTTATCTGGGATGTCTTCTCAGTTATCCTGCTTGACGCAACAGTCACTCGCTGCCTCATGCCCTTCATCTTCCTCATGTACTTCATATCCTTGCCGCGGGGCTTTTTCTTGTTGTTGATGCCCACTCCGCTGACAGCAAGGATCTTCTTCCTGTCACCTTTCTCCACATCAGCTCTCATCGGGAAGCCGCAGTAATCGGAGCCGCCGGTGATCCTGAACTCGTAACCATGCAGGCCTATGGTGTCCCCTTTCAATGTCTCGCCGACTCTCATTCCGACAAGGTTCCCTGCCTGATCCTCTCCTATCTCCTTCTGGACTGTCTTCCCTGTCTCAGGGTCAGAAATCACAAGTTTAAATTCTGCCATTCTTTACCTCCCCGAGGCTTAGGCCGTTTCTTACGGCTTGTCCGGAACGCCCGCCGCATCCTTACACTTCCTTATCAGGGCGCGCATGCCGGATGCCTCAGCTGTCATGTTTTTGATTTTGTTCTCTTATGCCTCTAATGCATTGATGCGCTCACCAGCATTCAACGCTCACTGGTTCTCGCCAAGCCCTTTCCTCTCCCTGATCTGCTTAATGACCTTGTCCTGCAGTTCATTGGGGAGCTTCTCGTAGTTCTGGTCAACAAGGCTGTAGTTGCCCCTTCCTGCTGTAGCAGACCTGAGGTCTGAAGCGAGGCCGAACATCGCAGCCACCGGAAGCTTGCCCCTGACAAGCACCCTTCCTTCCTCCTGGGTCATGTCAAGCAGCTGCCCCCTCTTGTTGGATATGAGCTTTGATATCTCACCCATGTAATCAGGCGGAGCCTCAAACTGGATGGTCTGGACAGGCTCGAATATGAGAGGGGCCGCGTCCATCATGGCGCCCTTCACACCCTCCCTCACAGCGGGATACATCTGGGATGGGCCCCTGTGTATCGCGTCCTCGTGGAGCTTGCAGTCCATCAGCCTTACCTTGACTCCGAAACTCGGCTCTTTCGCCAGCGGGCCGTTGTCCATCACTTCCTCGAATATGTCGAGCAGCATCTCCATTATCTCGCCTATATGGATTATCCCCTTCGTCTCATCAACGAAGACATTGGAATTATGTATGTCTTTTATCTTGTCAGCAACCTTGGTATCCCATCCGAGGTTAGTGAACTTGTCCCTCACTTCCAGGCTCATCTTCTTGACCCTTCCTGAGGGTATCTCTCCCTTCTTTATGAGCTCCAGGATTTCGGGCTCAAGAGGCTCGACCTTGAAGTAAAGCTTGTTGTGCTTGTTGGGGGATTTGCCCTCAAACTGCTGGGAGGGCTTTGTGACAGCCTCCCTGTATACGACTATTGGGGGCGAGGTGCTTATATCAACTCCCTTCTCCACCTTTATCCTGTTCTCGACGACCTCCAGATGAAGCTCGCCCATACCGCTGATGAGGTGCTCTCCTGTCTCCTCATTGATCTGGACCTTTATTGTGGGATCCTCCTTCTCGACCTGCTTCAGCACTTCAATAAGTTTCGGCAGGTCGCTCGGCTTCTTTGCCTCGATGCTCTTGGTGACCACAGGATCGAAAAGGTGGGTTATCTCCTCGAATGGCGTGGCCTGTTCTACAGTTATTGTCTCTCCCGGCGTTGCTTTTACGCCCGCGATGCCTATCACATTTCCGCAGGGCACATCATCGACAATCTCCTTCTTGGCCCCGTTGTATATGAAGACCTGCTGTATCCTCCCGCTGACCTTCGCCCTGTTGAGATACACATCAGTCCCTTTCTTCATCGTTCCTGAAAAGAGCCTTCCCGCGCTTATCTCACCCGCCTGCGGGTCGACCACTATCTTGGTTATCACGAAAAAGAGGGGCCCGTTAGGATTACATTCAATCAGTGACTTGCCCTCCTCAGATTCCAGTTCGCCGTTCCATATCCTCGGTATCCTGTATTCCTGCGCGATATCGGGATTTGGGAGGTGCTTGACGACCATGTTGAGCACAACACGATGGAGCGGAGCTTTCTTGGCCAGTTCCTTCCATGTGTCATTAGTGTAAGCGTCTATTATGTCATTGAATGTCTGCCCTGTCTTCTGCATGTAAGGGACTGAAAGCGCCCAGTTGTGGAATGCGGAACCGAAGCAGACCGAGCCGTCATTGACATTGACCTGCCATTTCTCCTTGTATTTCTCTTCCGCAATCTCTTTTATGAGCTTGTTGACATGCGCTATTATCTTTGTGAATCTCTCCTGCATCTGCTCCGGAGTGAGCTGCAGCTCCTTTATGAGCCTGTCAACCTTGTTTATGAAGAGCGTGGGCTTGACCCTCTCCTTGAGAGCCTGCCTAAGGACGGTCTCTGTCTGCGGCATCACACCCTCAACAGCGCAGCACACGACAATGCCGCCGTCAGAAGCCCTCATTGCCCTTGTGACATCGCCTCCGAAATCCACGTGGCCGGGGGTATCAACAAGATTGATGAGATACTCCTGCTCGTCAAAATCATGGACCATGGACACATTGGCTGAATCAATGGTTATTCCCCTTGTCTGTTCATCCTCATGGAAATCCAGCACAAGCTGTTTGCCGGCGAGATCCTCTGACATCATGCCCGCGCCCGCGAGAAGATTGTCCGAGAAAGTCGTCTTTCCATGATCTATATGGGCGCAGATAGCGATATTCCTTATCCTGTCCTTCTGTTTCATCAGCCTTGTTACCTTGTCAACCATCTTTTCTGCCATTTTAAAACCTCATGATCATATAATCTCCAGATCCTGTTTATTCACCCTTGTTTATCTCTCATCCTCAGCATATATCATCTCGGTATCCACCCTGTTGTAATCAAACACCTCGTCATCGCTGAAGAATCTCTTTATCTCCTTCTCCGCTGTCTCAGTGGAGTCAGAAGCGTGGACCGCATTGCACTGCGTGCTCAGTGAATAATCCCCTCTTATCGTGCCAGGCATGGCTTTTGCACCATGTGTCTCGCCTGATATCTTCCTCACGACATCAACAGCATTATTGCCCTCCACGACCATCAGAAGCGAAGGGCAGTTCATCATGAATTTCACCAGCCCGTTGTAGAAAGGCTTGTCCTTATGATGCGCGTAATGCTCCTCAAGCGTGGGCTGGTCAAGATGCTTCATCTTCATGCCCACTATCTTCAGGCCTTTCCTCTCGAACCTGTGTATTATCTCGCCCACTATGGTCCGGTTGACAGCGTCCGGCTTTATTATAACCAATGTTTTCTCCTTCATTTTGCCACCTTTGGTTGATTGCTTGTGCTCTTTGACCTGATGCCTGTTCAAATCATCCGCTCTGGATCAACATTCTTATGAATCATTTATCACTGGGCTTATCCTTTCCTGCGGCCCCGGCACTTTTTCTGCTTTCTCCGGCCTTACCGCCTTTCACCGCATCCTTTTTGGGCTTGCCCTTGCTTTTCTTCCCGCCGGCTTTCTCTCCCCCTTTGTCCTGACCGGCCTTTTGACCCTCATCACCACCCTTGCTGGGTTCGGATGCCGCGCCAGCGGCCCCGGCGCTTTTCCTGCTCTTCCCGCTCTCTTTAGCTTCCTTGTATCTTTTTGTCCAGACAGTCTTGACGGGATTCCTCTTGAGCTTCCTTATGTTCTTCTCGCATTTCATCGAGCAGAAATATGATATCCTGCCGTCCTTGTGTACGAAAATCTTCCCCCTCCCCTGCTGCAGGTTCTCCCCGCAAAATGTGCATCTTGGCATTTTATTGATTCTCCCTATTGATCATCTGATACTGTTTCAGGACATCCCTCTCCCCTTCTTGTTGAGGGGCCTTGCCTCGATCTCTGTCTCCCTGAGCATGAGCATGTCACCGATCCTGACAGGACCCTTGACATTCCTTCTTATTATCTTATCCTTATCCCTTCCTCCGAGAATCTTGCACCTGACCTGCATAGCCTCTCCCCTGCCGCCTGTCCTTCCTATCAGCTCCTCAACCCTGGCAGGTGTGGCGCTAGTGAAACTTATGCCCCTCTTCTCTTCCTGAGCAGGCTCTTTCTTCCCTTCTTTGGGCTTTCCCTGAGGTTTCTTATCGGTTTTTTCTTCAGCCATTTTCCATTGTCCTGAGAGCGATCATATCTTTATGGTGATGATATATCCTGATTGCGGCGGACAGTCAAAGCCGAACAATCAAGAATGCACCCCTCACTCCTTGGCCTCCTTTGACTTGGCGAGTTCTGCGATGGACTTCTTGGCCTCCCCTTCCTGGACGACCGCTATCGCTGCTGTCGATATGCCAAGACCCGCTGATGCGCCGAGCTCCTCCTTTGAGGGAACTTCAACGCACGGAATCCCTTTCTCCTTGGCCAGGACCGGAAGATGCATCACAACCTCAGGAGGGCTGATATCCTTTGCTATCACTACCAGCTTTGCCTTTCCCTTCTCAAGCGCTTTCGTAGCCTCATTGGCCCCTTTCCTGATCTTCCCTGTAGAGTTCGCAGCCTCGATTATCTCGTATGCCTTATCGGATTTTTCCGCCATTTTAATCCTCCATTCTCTTGAATATGCTTCGCATAGATTCTATGCGCTTCCTCCCGCAAGGTAAATCAGAATAATTTACCTCATTCAGACACAGGCCGTGGCCCGGATCCTCATAAATCACCGGTATATTAAAGTGTGGCATAGGAAAAGCAGGGGTTTTATAAATTTTTGGGTAAGGCGGCGCTGTCAAGTTAAGCGCCATTGAGGCCGTTGGCGCCAATACGCGAGGCCCTTTTAGTAGCGTGTGCCTGCTCGTCGCGGGGGGACGCCCCCTACGGGGACGCAGAGCTTTTAATTGAGAGAGCAGGAGCCGAGCCCGGCGCATGCGAGGCTTTTGCCTGCAAAAGCCGAGCATAGGCCTCAATGGCACAAAGACATACTATTTGACACAATCAGGTAAGGCTCTGAATAAGCATGTATGAGGGGTTCAGGAGCAGAGGCTGTGTTCATATTGCCTGCATATCCTGTGTTATGCGTGATTTGGGTTCAGGCGCTAACCGATAGATTTATAAAGTTGTTCTCATTCTAAAGTAGTATGAGTTTAGAAATATTAACTGCACAAGAACTTTATCAAAGAGGAGAAATTGATGAATTTGAAGTTCAAGACCCACATCTCTTTGGAGATCGAAGAGTTATGAAATTTTCTGACCAAGAAGAAGGATTAAATTTTGCTTATGCTTTTGTTCATCAATATTTGGTTCCTAAATATGGTCGAGAAGAAGCAGCAAAATTTCCGATGGCTAAAACTGGTCCAGCAAGAAAAGATCTACTTGTTGAATCTTTAGGAACTGTCCCTGAGCCATCTCCTAATCCAGTTTGGTTTGCGATTCCGGAAGATAGATTCCCTGAAGTTGAAGAATTCTTAAAACAATATAATCCAGAATAAACATACGCACCTGAACCCGAACACTTCGGATTTTTTACAAAAATCCTCGTGCCGTTGCACTCTCGGGCTACACCCTCGCATCGTATAACAGGCATTGCCAATGTTATGCGCATCATCACTCAGGCCTGGGCAAATATGTCATTATCTCTTTTACAATCACAGCAGGGGTTTTCTTATTTGTGTCAATCACAGTCCCATAATCAAAAGCAGAAACCAGCCTGAATACATCTTCCACCCTCTCTTTACCAATCCCTTTCCTTTTCGTATCACGATTCACGCATTCATCTAGAGAGGCTTTTAAGGTGAATGCAAAAAATTTACCCGGAATCTTTTCAAAAAGATCTTTAATCTGTGATTTATGATAAAAATTTCCCTCTAATACAATCATTTTTCCTTTCTGTAATTGTTTTTTAACATGTTGGGATATCATATCATTAACCTTGAAAAGATTCTTTTCAGGGACGCACCTCTCACCGACAATATAATCTAATCCATTCTCTTTAAGAACTTCATCTATGTGTATGCACTCACCTTCAAGATTTGAGGCCAGTCTCTTCCCGATAAGTGTTTTTCCAGCGCCTGCTGGCCCTCTCAGGATTATAACATAACTCATAACCACAAGAATTTATCTTTAATATATATAGTTTGCCCAAGCCCTGCGCCACTTTCCATCCCTGTTCATTCCAGCACTCAAAAGCTGTAGCTTTTGGCGGGGGCTCACGAGGGAAAGGCACATGATGTCATCAGATCTGATCCTGCATTAAAGAACAGGAAATCCCCCTGACAAATAAATTTAAAAGACAGCATGATGATATCACCTCATGCCCTCAGAAACCTCATCACAAAGGCCGGCACAATCCTCAGGGAACGGAGCAGGGATCAAGTATTCTCCCCCTATTGAACCGGGCAGTGATGTGAAAGTCTCTTGCAAATCACCCGCGCACAAGAACAGGCTCAGGCATGGAGTGGATTTCATAGTGCCTGAAGGAACACCGATAAAAGCCGCCGCGGACGGCATGGTGGTGGAGCTGAAGCAGGACTCATCCAGGGGAGAAGATGATGAGGGATATGATCAGGAAAGCAATTACATAGAGATAGAGCATCACAAAAAGGATGGGGGGAAGGAATATTCAATATACGAGCACATAAGGAAGGACGGCTCTCTTGTAAAGCTCGGCGAGAGGGTGAAGAGAGGGCAGGTCATAGGGTATTCAGGCGCGACAGGATGGCTCGGCGGACTCGGCCCGCATCTTCATTTTGACGTGCATACATACTTCGGCGAAGGCCTTGATGATTATGAGACGATAGAGATAGTGTGGGAAGGCAATGAATGATATGATCAGAAAGACAGATTACCTGTTCTCTGTGTATTTCGCGATGAAATCATCATTTATCTCTCTTACCTTATCCTCCAGGACGCCAACAACCGTTTTCCTGCCTGTGGCCATGAGCCTGTAATAGCCGAGATTATGAACGCGCGGGTTGGGGTCGAGCATGCTTATCACGACTGCGTTTATCCCGTTGTTTATGATGTGGTCAGTGCATGAATGCCTTTCCCTCAGGGGGTTGTCCGGGTGGTGATATGGATTCCTGTAAACGCAGGGCTCAAGAGTGGTATAGATTGTGGCCCCTCTGAGGTCTGCTCCTTTATCATTCGCTTTCTTTATCGCCCAGTATTCCGCGTGCGAGCCCTTCTGGTTCTCATTCCTTGCAGCGCCTGATATCATCATGCCCTCCTTCACAATAGCCGCGCCAACGCAGGGATGCACATCATCATCCTCATTCCTGCCCTTCTCAGCAAGAGAGATTGCCATGGCCATGTAGAGCTGGTCTATGTAAAGAAGCCCCATCGCCCTGTTGGTCTCAAAAGCGAAAGGCAGTACCATCATGGTCTCTCTCGGAGCCCAGACATAGCCCATGGATTCTTCGTTGAGCTTTAAATCGCCTGTTGCCTCGCCTTCGTAATACTCAGTCTCGAACTCAGAATCCTCGGAATGATCAGGAGGTATAGTGAATAAAGGCTCTGGATCCGGTCTGAAATCCAGCCCTGTCTCCTCCTGGACCTCTTTGGCTATGGCCTCGACAGGAGAGAGGTCCTCTGCCTTTCCGCCCGGAAGGCAGAACATGCCGCACCTGAAATCGCCGGCCCTCTGCAGCGCAAGAAGCTTCCCTGAATCATCAGGCGGCCTTATGAACGCCCTTACTGCCTTTTTCACGGCCATGCGAGAGGCCGGACGCATCCTGATATAAATAGTTTATTATTGGGGGATGGTTAAACGGTATTTGCGTAGATACTGCATTCTTCGGAGTTTAAAAAACATTAGATTTAAATATCAGTGAACCATGGCATATACCACAATGGAACTCACAGTTGTTTTAGAGCCCCAGGAGGAAGGAGGATTCACTGTATTTGTGCCATCCCTGCCTGGATGCATTTCCGAGGGCGAAACCAAGGAAGAGGCGCTTAAGAATATCCAGGAAGCCATTGAGCTTTATCTGGAGCCTGATACCAATGAGATGGTTGACTTCAGTGGTGAAAGGGTCAAGGTGTCTGTATAATGGAGCTGCCTGTGATCTCCGGCCTGAACCTGATAAAAATTCTTAAGAGAGCGGGT
>JAWOBY010000080.1:0-29570 GCA_046484055.1 Candidatus Woesearchaeota archaeon
CATGGACAATACACTATCTCCTGCATACTGCGCAAACCTTTAAAAACAACATTTATGTTATGCCCTCTATGGGTGGCAGTATCAAAATCCTCAACATAACAGCAGGGGCTTTGTTGAAGGAAAACAGCATTCTCCTTATCAGGAGAGCAAAGCACCCTTTCGCTGGCCTCTGGTCCCTGCCCGGAGGGAAGCTTGAGCCGGGAGAGCAGATAGAGGGCTGCGCGGTGAGAGAGTTTGAAGAGGAGACAGGCATAAGGACATCCTTCAAAGGCCTGAGAGGCATAGTCAATGAGGTCCTTTATCACGGGAGGACGTGGAGGGCCACTTCATCATATTCGTCTGCGAGCTTGAGAGACGGAGCGGAACTCCCACTGAGTCAGGCGAAGGGAAGCTTGAATGGTTCAGCACAGAAAAACTTGAAGAAAATAAGAACATCATAACAGGCAGCGATCTTGAGATGATAAAGCAGATGATTCTAAGCAAAGGAAATGACCTCAATATCCACAGGTCAGTGATGAGGAGAGATGGAGACAGTTACGTGCTGGAGAGCTTCGGGGTGGAATGAATGGAAAAGAAAGGCATGAAAAAAGACGGCACAGAAAAACCCAAAAGGATATATTTTGCCACAGGCAATAAGCATAAGTTCGCTGAAGTCAAGGAGATTTTCGACAGCTTCGGCATTGAGCTTGTGCAGTCTGATGTGAAGCCTGAGGAGGACAAGAGCAAGAGCATACAGGAGATTGCGAAGCATTCCGCGAAGCAGGCTGCTGAAGAGCTCAACGCTCCCGCGATAGCTGATGACACAGGCATATACTTCATAGCTATGGGTGACTGGCCGGGCAACTCCCCAAAGGATGTGTTTGAGAAGGTGGGCTATGAGGGTCTGCTGAAAGCTCTGGAAGGAAAGACAAGAGAGGCTTATTTCGAGACCGCAGCAGCGTACTGCGCTCCTGGAGAGGATCCTGTCGTCTTCACAGGAAGGATGCCCGGCAGGATAACAAAAGAGGTCTTCGGCATAAACAGGGATGTGATGCCCTACGAGAGGATATTCGTGCCCGAAGGCCAGGAGCAGGCCATAGTGTTCATCCCTGAGGTGAAGAAGAAGATATCACACAGGGTGAAGGCATTCAGGAAGGTGGCTGAGCACATCGCAAAAGCATGACTGTCCTGGGCCTGATTCCTGCAATTTTCTGGTTTTTTCCGGATTTCCCGCAATAACCTGCACTGACCACTGGACACCTCAGCGTCAGGCATTTAAACGCACAATTCTGTAAGCATTTGAACCGGAAGATTTATAACTTTTGGGGTTATACTTACCGCGACAATGATTCACATAGAAATTGTTGAAGACATAAACAAAGCAATGAATGAACTCACTCTGGAAAAGATGAGAAAAGACCCGAGAAAGCATGTCATGTTCATGACCATCGAGCAATTCCACCATACATTCAGCCCTGAAAGGGTAAGGCTGCTGATGATTCTGAAGAAAGAAGGCACAATGAGCATAAGTGACCTGGCCAGGAAAGTCGGAAGGAAATTCGAGGCGGTGCATCGTGACCTCAGGTATCTGGAAGGCATCGTAAAGTTCAGGAAAGAGGAGAGGAGAAGGATACCCTACATTGACGAGGGCATAGATGTCAGGATGCTGTCTGCAAAGGCATGACTGCCCTGAAACTCAAAACCTTTAAAAACAACCGCCTCATACTAAATCAGGGGTGATAACAATGCCAGACGACTGCATCTTCTGCAAGATAATAAACGGAGAGATACCAAGCAGTAAGCTCTATGAGGATGACCTTGTCTATGCTTTCCTTGACATACAGCCAGTCAACAGGGGCCACACTCTCATAATACCAAAAGAGCATCACAAGGATCTTCTTGAGACTCCTGAAGAGACAATTGACGCGATGTTCAGGGCAGTGAAGAAAGTCGCTCCTGCTGTGATAAGGGGTGTCAATGCTGACGGGTTCAACCTTGGAATGAACAACAAGGAGGCAGCAGGGCAGGTGGTTTTCCATGCTCACCTGCACATTGTGCCCAGGTTCAAAGATGATGGTTTGAAGCTGTGGCCCGGCGGAAAGTACGACGAGGGCGAGGCAGAGAGGATTAAGGAGAGCATAACAAAAGAGCTTTAACCCCTGTACTTGTAATGTCGGTATATATCATCAGGCCTCAGCGCAGGGCTCATGATCACCAGTATCTCGAGGCTGTTCTCATCGAATGCCCTGTGCCTTGTTCCGGGTGTTATCTCAACAAGATCCCCTGCAGATATATCTCTTGTTTCGTCATCGAGCTGTATCTTCCCTGTTCCTTTCATGATCCAGTAATATTCTGTAGTTATCTTATGATAATGCAGCTCTGCATCCTGCACTCTCAGGTATACCATGCTGATATCCTTTCTGTCGTCCACCAGCTTTCTTATCATTCCGCAATGGCCCTGCTCTTCAGGCACGTTCCGGTAGTCTGTTTTTCGTGACATCTTATATCGCCAGGAAAAGATATATTATATAACCCACATAAGCCGCCAGCAGCAGCCCGCCCTCATGCCTTTCCACGCTTTTCTTCACTGTGGCGAATGTGAGGAATATGAACACCAGGGCCGTCATTATGACCATGTCGATGTGCACAAGCGATGGGGATACGCTGAAAGGCCTGAAAAGCCCTGTTATGCCCACTACAAACAGCACATTGAGAATGTTGCTTCCCACTATGTTGCCTATGACAATATCCGCCTTCTTCCTGTAGGCTGCCATGATGGTCGCAAAGAACTCAGGCAGGGATGTCCCCAAGGCCACCATCGTGAGGCCTATGAACTTCTCGCTCACCCCGAAGCTTAAGGCAAGGGCTGATGATGAATCCACAAGCAGCTTGCCCCCTATGCTCAGCGCAATCATCCCTGTGATCGCAAGCAATACAGGCCTGACAATCGCTCTTTTTCTCTCGTAGAACTCCCCCTTGAACTCCTTCTCAACAATGCTGGAAGTGCGCTGGAACCTCATGGTGCGGTAAAGGTAGAGTATGAAGAACAGGAGTATTACCACAAAGACCGCGCCGTCAAACCTTCCTATTGTGTATGTGCTATTGTTGAATATGTTGCTGTCATTGGACAGGATAAAAAGGAGCATGGCGGATACGAGCATGAATGGGAACTGATAGATGAGTGTCTTCTCCTTTATCACCAGCGGGCATACTAAGGCTGCCACCCCTATGACAAGGCCTATGTTCGCTATGTTGCTCCCCACTATGTTTCCCATGGGTATGTCCGCGCTGCCGGATATCATGCCAAAGATCGCCACAAAGAATTCCGGGAGTGATGTTCCGATGGACACGACAGTCAGGCCTATTATGAGAGGGGATATCCTCAGATACCTGCCTATCGCGGCTGCATTCTTTATCAGCCAGTCAGCCCCTTTTACAAGCAGGAACACGCCTGCTATGAACACAAGCAGGGCGAATAACGGTTCCATGCAGCATTTTTTGCATGAATGTTATATAAAGTTTATCATGCAAAGAGTTTGAAAACAGTTTAGAGTGCCGCAACATCAGAACAGCGCAAAAATTAAAAAGAGCATCTGTTTTTAGAGTATTATGGAACCCCTGCTTAGCCTGAAGAGCATATCAAAAAGTTTCGGAAAGAGAAAAGTGCTTGACAGCCTTTCCTTTGACCTTCTTCCCAATGATATAGTCGGGCTGGTGGGGAGGTCCGGAAGCGGAAAGTCAACGCTTATCAAGATACTTGTCGGGTATTACTCGCCTGACAATGGCAGGATAATGTACGGGAAGAGGGACATCACGAGAAGATTCCATAAGGTAAAGGGCATAGTGGGTTACACGACACAGGAGAACTCATTCTATGATAAGCTCACAGTGCAGGAGAACATGCATTATTATGCCAACCTGTACAGTATACCTTTCAGGAAGAGAAAGGACAGGATAAAGGAGCTTCTTCAGGCAGTGAGGCTTAACGGCGCAAGGAATGTTCTTGCAGGCGACGTCTCGGGAGGCATGAAAAGAAGGCTTGACTTCGCCATATCCCTTCTGCATGAGCCGAAGGTTGTCATTCTTGACGAACCCACCACAGGGCTCGATCCCGTTCTTGTGACCAACTTCTGGAAGATTGTTACGGAGATAGCGAACAAGCAGAGCATAACCGTGCTTGTCTCATCCCATTCGCTTTCTGAAGTGAAAGAATACTGCAATAAGGCAGCTGTCCTGCACGGCGGGAAAATAAGCATGATAAAGGTGTCAAAAGGCACGGATGTTGAAGCAAGATTCAGGGAGATGACAGGATGAAGCTTTTGTTTGAGATATACAAGAACTTCAAGCTCATATTCAGGAACTGGAGCTCATTGATCCTTGTAGTCCTCGCCCCCCTCTTCCTGATACTCCTTGCGGGCTATTCGTTCAGCGGAGACCAGCTCCACGACATAAACATCGGGATCCACAGCGAGGGCGATGCGGATCTGAGCGCATTGTCAGAATCTGTTGATTTCGGAAGCGTTCTGTTCTATGGCAGCACCGGCCAGTGCATCTCTGACATGATTGACGAGGAAGCCCATATCTGCCTCGATATAAGGGGGGATATCCAGCCAAAGGAGGGCAGTATACCTTCAGGGGAAGTGACATTCTATTATGACAACACAAGAAAAAGGATAAGCCTGCTCCTCATGACAGAACTGAAGGATTATTTCGGCCTGACAGCTGAACAGATAAGCCTCATGTCCACACAGGAGATGATAAGCAAGCTGCAGGAGCTCCTTTCCTTCCTCAACGAGAGGATTGATGATGTGGATTCGATAAGGAATGAATCACAGCAGATAATGTCGGACCTTCAGGAGAGGAAAGCAAAGCTTATCAGCATAAGGGATGAATTCGAGCCGAGATACCTTGCAGTGAAGCGGGCTCAGGCGGAATTCAACCAGAGCAGGAATTCCCTTGAGAACGTTTCAGAAGAGATGATGATGTCTATCAGGGAGATAAGGGATCTGATCGCGGAAGCGGAAGAGAACATTTCAGGGCCGCTTTCAGGCCCAACAAGCGCCGGCTTCGCCGGATTGCTGGACAGTGAGATCGCCGGCCTTGAGGAATCGATGAATTCCACCGTAAGGCAGGCTGATAACATGAGCCGTTCGCTTGACCGTACTGTCGCTGAGCTTGACAGGATAAACCTCCTCCTCAACAAGGAGATAAACATGACTGATGAGTACATAACACTCATAAACCGCAGCACAATCAGGATAGACGAGCTCTCCGCTGAGGCGAAGGGCAGGATTGAGGAGGCTTCTGAGATCGATCCTTCTCTTGCGGGAAAGATAGCGAATCCGATAACACAGCAGTTCAAAGCCCTCCTCCCTGATGTGAGGGATGTGCAGCTGGCATTCCCCATACTGTTCTCCACTGTGATTGTGTTCATCAGCATGCTGTTCTCAAACATCATAACATCCCTTGAGATAAACAATGACGCGTACACGAGGAACATACTCGCGCCTGTCGATGACCTTCTCTACACTTCAGGCCTTGTCATAACAAACTTCATTGTGGTCTCCTTCCAGGTGTGCGTCCTGCTGGCTGTCGCCCAGCTTAACTTCGGAATTGAGGTGACAAGCCACCTTGCCGAGATAATCCCTGTCTCTGCTGTGCTGATACTCATATTCGTCTTCACGGGCATGATAATAGCATATATGTCGCACACCATACAGGCATCAATACTCAGCTCAACCTTCCTCGCCCTCGCGTTCTTCCTCTTCAGCGACGCCCTGAATGCTCTTGAGGCCATGCCTGAGCTCGCAGCAGAGATAGCAGTGTTCAATCCCATTGTGATAGTCAACAGCATACTGAGAAAGGTCTTGTTCTTTGATATCAGACTGCCGGGCATTCAGGAAGGGTTAGGCATGCTGGTGGTCTATCTGGCGGCGGCAGCCCTTGTTCTTGTCACAGTATCAAAGATAAAGAACCGGCAGCGCCTCTGAAGCCCATCTTTAGAAAACCTTTAAAAATAGGTCGTGTTTCAGCATTCTCAGTTGCCGGTGTAGCTCAGCCGGTTAGAGCGCTACAGGATTAACCTGGCGAGGCTCATATGTTTGAGCGATGAGAGCATTGCTCGATGATTAACTCAACTAACCGCTGAGAGACGTAGAGGTCGGGGGTTCAAGTCAGGGGCCCAAAACCTTTGTGAAATTCCCCCCACCGGCACTTTATCATCCTTCAGGCCTGTTATTCCTTCATTTTTTAGGAATACATTTAAATAACACCATTACAGGACAATGCGCATGAAAAAAAGGATGCTCATAGGGATGTTCTTGGCGGCGATGATTCTCTTCACAGCCTGCAGTTCATGGCCGGACAATGGGGGCCTCAGCGGTGATCAGGCAGACAGCGGAGAAAGCGAAGACAGCGCATCCGATATCCCGCCTGAGGAAAGGGATGACCTCGGCGCAGTGGAGACCCAGACATCACTGCACAGGAATTTCAGGCTGGTGAGGCCCGCGGACTGGAGTGAATTCGAAGCGGGGCCCTCAAGTTACCTTTACACGCCGCAGGACAGCAACCCAACTGACCCTTTCTCAGAGAAAATAACTGTTGTTGTAAGCTCTCTTCCTGAAGGCAGCGAGGTTTCATACCAGCAGCTGATAGATCAGGGCATTGAGGCCAGCAAAGAGGAGATGCCTGACATCAAGCTTATCGAAGAGACAGAGAATATCAGTATCGGGGGCCGGGAAGGCAGGCTGGCAAGATTCAGGGGGACGCTAAAAAATAGTATGATGGAATTCAATCAGGCTTTCATCATGGAGGGCAGCCGGCTTTACACCCTTACTTACACCTGCCCTGAGGACAGCTGCGACAATTATAATGTCTTCAATGTTATGAGGAACAGCATGGAGATCTACGATGCGGAATGATGAGCATGAGATCACTATTCGCAGGGCGAAGCTGAAGGACAGCATGGATATAGCGAGGCTGTCCCTCCAGTTCTGGGAGGCCCACCCTCCGAGAGACCCCATGCTGGAACTCAAGAGGAAGCCCACCCTGAAAAAGGAGGCCGAGCAGGCAGAGAAGGACATAAGGAAGAAGAACACAATCATTCTCGCGGCTGAAAAGGAAGGAAAGATAATCGGCTGCTCCGAGCTCCTGATAAAAAAGAATGAGGGCATTTTCAGGGTGGAAAAGTACGGTTACATAAACACTATGGTTGTGGACAGGAAGCACAGGAAGAAAGGCATCGCGAAAAAGCTCGCGGATGAGGCATTGAAGTTCTTCCGCAGCAAAGGCATAAAGTATGTGAGGACCAATGTCTATCTCTCCAACAGGCAGGCGGAGAAGTTCTGGCTCGGGACTGGGTTCAGGCCTGAATCCCAGTTCATGCTGAAGAAGATATGATTCTTAACATGAAGTTACCCCTACAGAAACAAAACATTTAAATATATGTGGGGGTTAACTATGCCTATGGTGTATATAAAACAAAGGAAAATAAAGGGAAAAGTCTATCTGTACCTTGAAAAATCTGTAAGGCTGGGCTACAAAGTAAAGAAATTATCTAGATATCTCGGTAGCAAAGAAAGATTGTCTAAGAAGGACATAGATGCAGCCCTCCATAATTTCAAAAAAGAGATACTGGATGAAGAATTAAAATTCAGAATAAAAGAGCTATCCAAACAAGTTAAGAAATTTGAATATCCTATAACCCTGGAAGAAGTCAAAAAAATAGAAGAGATGAACCTCAAATACAGGGAGATAATGAAAAACCTCAATAAAAAAAGTGTGGAGGATCTTAATAAAAGGTTTATTGCAAACTATGTTTTTGAAAGCAATGCCCTGGAAGGCAATTCACTCACATTAAAAAATGTCGCTGAAATTGTTTTTGAGAACAGGATAAGCGCAGGCAAGGATTTGAGGGAGATTTATGATGCGCAGAACTCTTACAAAACATTCATCTCCCTGCAGAGAACAAGAAATGAGATTAATCACAAATTTATAATGGGGTTGCATTCAGATATTATGGAAGGCATAGATGACAGGACTGGTTACAGGAAGGAGCCTGTTTTCCTTACAGGAAAAACCACAAAACTGGCAGAGCCGGAAGAAGTGCATAAAAAAATGTCTGCTCTTTTGAAATGGTACGAAGACAACAATGAAAAAATCTACCCTCTTGAACTTGCATTCAAGTTCCATGCAGGATTTGAGAAGATCCATCCATTTTCAGACGGCAATGGAAGGGTTGGAAGGTTTCTTCTGAATTACATCCTGATGAGAAAGGGCTATTTCCCTGTAATAATAAGAAAAACATCAAGGAACAGGTATATCAGGGGTTTAGAGGCTGCTGACAGGGAAAAATGGACAGTGCTGATGAGATTTGCCCTTGACAGCTATAAGAAAACATTCAGGAATTTTTTTGAAATCTATTATAAGCATGCCGGAAAAAGTAACCCCTACAATAAAAATGATTTCAAAAATTTGTGGGGGTAACTAAGAAAACAATGAAGAAAATTATCACAAAAGGCGGCTCCATAACTTATTATTGCTCAAAATACGGCGAGTATTACCATTCCCTCACAGGCGCTATGGAGGAGGCGGTGAAGAAGTACGCAGAGCCATGCAGGATCGCGGAGCTGGCCTCGGAGAAGGGTGATATCACAATCCTTGATGTCTGCTTCGGCCTCGGCTACAATTCCGCTGCTGCCATTGACACCGCATTGTCAGCGAACCCTCATTGCAGGGTGAGGATACTCGCTCTTGAGAATGACCAGAAGATACTTGATGAGACAAAGAATCTCAGGCCCGGCTTCAGGAATTATGATATCATAAAGAATATCGCTGAGATGAGGGATGCGAAGGAGGGAGGTGTTGAGATCGAGATGCTCTTCGGCGACGCGAGGGAGAAGATGAAAGAGGTCAGCGAGAAGGCTGATGCTGTGTTCCTTGATCCTTTCTCGCCGAAGAAGTGCCCTGAGCTCTGGACAGAGGAATTCTTCAGGGATATATCCAGGGTCATGAGAAAAGGGGCCATACTAGCGACATACTCCTGCGCCCGAAGCGTGAGGGAGAATCTCAGCAAAGCAGGCCTTGAGGTGAGAGACGGCCCTGTGGTGGGGAGGTGGGCGCCTGGGACAATAGCTGTAAAATAGCTTATTGCTTGTATATCACATCATGATGGTCATAGTCTTCAAAAGAAACAGTCTTCTTGTTGTGGTCAATGCTGAAAACCAGCACAAAGTGGCCTAAATGCACTCTGTTAAGGCCTTTCATGTCATGTGCCAGAAACTTGTAAGTGCGGTCCGGCTCTGCCAGAATAGAATCCATCTTTTTTCTTATCTTAGAATACTCTGCAGGGTCTTTCTTCCTGATCTTGGAGAGTTTCTTGACTATCTCTTCACTGTAGATATCCCTGTACATCAGCAGCCTCTTTCTCAAGCTCTTTCCTGGAAACGTGCTTTCCCCTGGCAATCTTATTGATCTTTTCTTTGTATTCAGGCCTTAGTTCAGGCTCCAGAGCTGTTTTCTCATACTCTTCCACAACAAGGTTTATTGCTTCAGACTTGTCCTTTAACCCGAACTTGGCTTTTACAATGTTCAGGACCCTGTTGGTTTCATCTCCAATATTTATTACAGCCTGCACCATATTACATCACATATATGGATATATACACCATGTATATAAATCTTTTGTTTTCTCAGGCGGCTCCTAGTGCTCACGCACCGGAGCCCCCCTAACGCCAGCGCCCGGATTTGAACCGGGATATGCCGAAGCAAACCCGCTCTCGAGGCGGGCGCAATACCGGATTATGCGACGCTGGCAGTGTGTTAGTCGTGGGGTTGAGCTTGCCGAAACCCCACTTGGTGGCCGGGTCAAGGAAGAAGACCCTTGAGCGGCATTATGCGACGCTGGCAGTGTGTTTGTTCTTGTGAGTTTAGAATCTGCTGAAGTCATTTATAAATTATTCGGAGGGCTTCTGACCGAAGGGAAGAATGCCCTCCTTGATGGCGGGCTGAAAGAACAAGACACTGGCCACCACTTATCCCAATACTATGACTATCTCTCCCTTCAAATTCTTTTCCTTGAGGTCATTATAGACTTCCCGTGCGCTTCCCCTAACGAACTCCTCGTGCGCTTTTGTCATTTCCCTGCACAGGCACATCCTTTTCTCAGGCAGGATTTCCGCCATCATCTTCAGTGTCTTTCCTATCCTGTAAGGGCTTTCATAGAATATGTGGGCCATGTTCTCCTCCAGCGATCCCAGATATTCCTTCTTCTCCTTCTCCTTTTTCGGCATGAAGCCGTGGAACATGAACCTGCCTGCGGGAATGCCTGAGCAGACAAGAGCGGATATTATGGCGCTTGGGCCTGGCACAGGCGAGACATCAATTCCCTCATTCACTGCCTCTTTCACAAGATGCTCGCCAGGATCATTTATCCCCGGTGTGCCTGAGTCTGATACGAGTGCGATCTCCCTGCCTTCTTTCATCTCTCTTATTATGTGCGGGGTTTTCCTTTTCTCAGAATGCCTGTCGAATGATGTCATCCTCTTATGCCCTATGCCCAGGTTCCTGAGAAGGTTTATCGTCCTTCTTGTGTCCTCTGCCACGATAAGATCCGCTTTTTGGAGTGTCTCGACAGCCCTCCTGCTGATATCTTTGAGATTCCCTATCGGTGTTGATACTATGTGGAGCATAAGCACTATCCATGGGAGGAGGGGCTTAAAAATGTTTTGCAGTTTCAGGTCCGGATGCAGTATATTTAAATATCAATATTTTTCCCAGTCTCTCATGGAGGAATCTCAAAGGTCCAGGAAGCTTTTATCATGGGATGAGTTCAGCAGGCTCATGTCTGATCTCGCTGAAAGCATAAAGCAGGATCCAGACTCAGGCAGGGGTTATGATTCCATAATATGCATAAACAGGGGAGGCCTGGTTGCCGGCAGGATGCTCTCTGATATGCTGGGCCTGCCCCTTGGAGTGGTCTCGGCAGGTTATTATTCCAGGGGCTCCCAGGATGCAGGGGAGTTCGTTCTTGACAGGAAGGTGTCTATGACAGGGAGCGCCGGCAGAAGGATACTTCTGGTGGATGATATCGCCGGCTCTGGAAAGACTCTTCTGGCTGTCAGACAATGGCTTCAGGAGATGTATCCTGATTCTACTATCCACACTGCAGTCATGTTCCAGAGGCCTGAGAAAGGTTTTGATGTTGATTATTTCGCGAGGATAGAGGAGGACTGGATCGTGTTCCCTTATGAGGCCAATGAGTTCAGCAGCTGATCGCGATCAAACCCTCCTTAATTCTCACTTTTCAGTAGTATTTTTTAGTTAAATTTATATACCTCTAAAGTCAAAACTAGAGCATGGCAGGCAATGAAAGGATATGCAGGCATGGTGATTGCGGGGATGATTGCTGCAGGAATGATGATCTCACCCGCCCCGGAATAGACAGCATCGTAGAGTTCTCTCTGCTGCCCCACTATTACGAGGAAGATATCGCCTCAAAAAACGGCGGGCTGGACATCTCCTCAAGAGAGAATGTAATAATGGCTGATTCCCGTATCGTGAGGCATTACAGAAGCATGATGGAAGCTTATGTCCGGGCGGAGGACAAGGTTCCGGCAGGGACAGCCAGGGATATACTTGATGAGAATCAGTGGATGCAGGAGCCTGCAGCAGCACGGCTCAAGAACCATAAAGAGCTTGAAAGACTGGCCCTCAAGGCCTACCACGCAATGTATGCCAATTATGTGGTGTGCTCTGCGGACAGGACCAACAAGACATTCCCCCTCAAGTGCTGCGGAGAATCAACAGTCAATGTGCTGATGATGCTGTGGAGGGAAGGCATACCCCATGCTGCCTACGCATCAAACAACCAGTGGGACCATGGATATGTGATCATACCCTTCAGGACAATGAGGCCGAGGAAGGAAGGCACAATAATGGCTGATCCCACATCCGACCAGCTGTGGGAGGACGGAGGCCCCCGCAATGCAGTCAGCGTCTTCCTGAAGCACAGGATGACTGTAAGATGGCAGTACATGACGGACTGGAAAAAGCACAAGGATTATGAAGGAAGGAAGAACCTTTTCCCTGATGAGGTGATAAGCATGCTCTCAATGCATGCATACTTCAGGGAGCATGATGTGAAGGAGCATTTAGATTTCAGTGAATTGCGTACAATAAAGGCAGAGGAATACCTGAAAAGGTCTTATGATAATCCTGTCAGGCCCGCGTTCCTTGAAAAGTAGAATTCTGGTCAGCAAGCCATTATAGAGGGAGGGAGGAAGAGAAGGTACAGGGATTATTGCAGGGAGGGTTAAAAAACTTTTTATATTCTCTGATGCTCCTCTTCTGTGAGGTGATCTCATGTTCAGGACAATGGATGATATGGATTTCAAAGGGAAAAAGGTGGTCGCAAGGGTGGATTTCAATGTCCCTCTTGATGATGATGGCGGCATAACTGATGATTCAAGGATAAGGAAAGCCCTGCCGACGATAAAACGCATCCTTGAGAAAGGGGCGGAACAGCTCGTCCTAATGAGCCATCTGGGAAGGCCCAAGGGCGAGGCTGTGGAGAAGCTGAAGATGGACAATGTGGCTGAAAGGCTTTCAGAGCTTCTGGGTGAGGACGTGAAGAAGATGGATGACTGTGTCAGCCTAAAGCTGCCTTCGCCTGAAGAGAGCAGGGCCATAATGCTGGAGAACCTCCGATTCCGCAAGGCGGAGAAGGATGATGATGAAGGCTTTGCGAAGGCGCTTGCAGAGCACGGCGATGTGTATGTCAATGATGCCTTCGGCACGTGCCACAGGAAGCACGCGTCAGTGCATGCAATAACAAGATTCATACCGGCGTGCGCGGGACTCCTTGTCGAGAAGGAGATAAAGATGATGGGTGATGCTATAAACAATCCTGAAAGGCCTCTCATCGCGATACTCGGCTTCGCGAAGATATCAGACAAGACAGAGTTGATGGAGAACCTGCTTAAGAGGGTTGATAAGGCATTGATAGGGGGAGGGATAGTATTCACATTCCTCAGGTCACAGGGATTTGAGACAGGAAAGAGCCTTGTTGAGGAGGAGAGCATCAAAGACGCGAAAAGGATTCTTGAGGAATATGAGGACAGGATAATACTCCCCACAGACATAATAGCGGCGGAAAGCAAAGAGGATGATGCTGAAGCGAGGACCGTCGGCATAAGCAATATTCCCGAGAACATGATAGGCCTGGACATAGGCCCCGAGACAGTTGATTTCTTCAGGAAAGAGCTTGACAAGGCAGGCACTGTGATATGGAACGGGCCTTTAGGGGTCTTTGAGATCGAAAAGTTCGCCAAAGGCAGCAGGGAAGTGGCTGAGGCCCTCGCCAAAACCAGGGCCAAGACCATAATCGGAGGAGGCGATACCGCTTCCATGATCAAGAGCTTCGGGCTTGAGGAAAAGATGACCCATGTCTCCACAGGAGGGGGCGCTTCGCTCGAATTCCTCTCGGGAAAAGAGCTCCCCGCGATAAAGGCCCTGGAGGAGAATGCCGAAAGTTTCAGCTGAAAATGGCGAGATATGAAGTAAGCAAGCATCCTGATTACCTGAAGAGAAGAGGGGATAAGACTTGGCTCTATATCTTACTGGCCGTAATCGCGCTTTTCCTGATATGGCTGTTCAGCAGATTATGAATTTCCGGGGGCTTCTGGAGGGCTTCCAAGCGGTTTTTTGCTGTCATAAGCAATAATTTTATAAATATGTAATCATTGACTGATAGTGAAAAGGGTTTTAATCGGTGGTTATCATGGAGATTGATGAGGATTATTTAAAGCTTGTTGAAAGACTGGAGCCCCAGCTCAAGGACATAGCTGAAGAGGCCAAGAAAGAGAAGCAGAGAGAGGATAGTGAAAGGGCCGCTGATCTGGAGGAGGAGCTCAGAAGGGCCAAAGAAGAGAATGAGAGGTTCAGGAGGTCAAGAAGGAAGGGCATCTCTGCACGCATGAAAAAGGCTGTCCTTATCGTGATGGCGGGCGCTGCGGCAATATACGGCGGAAAGTTCGCTATCGAAAACAGAGGGAATTGCATAGATTCATTAAGGAAGTGGTACAGGCAGGAGAAGATAAGCGGGTACAGGCAGGATTTGAAAGGTATAAATTCCCTCACAAGCAGCCTGGATCTGGAAAATGCGCGTGAAGAGCTTTCAGAACTGGAGGAGGGACTGAATGATGAGAACAGTGATATCTCCTCCATGTTCGACACCTCAAAACTCAGGAAAAGGATAGACAGGAATTCTTACTTCATGAAAAGATTCAGGAATATGGACAGCAGACTGGAAGACGGCGCATGCGGCAGGGTGGAAGACCTTGAAGAGGATTATTCCGCATGGAAGGAAGAGCTGAAATCCGACAATCTCGTGGAGTGGGATATGATTCTCGCTTCTGACAGAGTCCTCGAATTCGAGAGAAAGCTGGATAGGGAGCCGGAGAGATGCGAGCTTAAAAGGGAAAAGAGGCTGGAAAACTACAGGGGCAGGTACTCTTCTGCCATCGAGGAAATGGACAACATGAAGGTGGAAAGCGCAGGTACAAGAATCAACTCCCTCAAAAACGATCTTGAAGGCGAAGATGAGAGCATAACCTCAAAGATTGACATGCGCGCCCTTGAGGAACGATTTGAAAAAACAGAGGCCCTCGGCAAAAGGTTCAACAGCCTGAACCAAAGGCTGGAAGACGGCGCTTGCGGCCGCGTAAAAAGCCTGAAAAGGGACTATCAGGAATGGGAGCAGGAAGTGAGAGCATATGACAGTAAACTCCTGTCCGCAGACAAAGTCCTCGAATTCGAGAAAAAACTGGATGATGAGCCGGAGAGATGCGAAATAATCGCCAGGGAAAAGAAGGCGGAACAAAGGAAAAAGAAGATCAAAGAGTTTGACAGGACATACAGCAGTATAGAGAATATGGCAAATGACGACGAGTGGAAGAAAGCGATGGATAATCTTTCCAGCTTCGAGAGAAGATTGGATGAGGAGGAAAAAAGCATAAGGAACAGGTACGACACGCAGAAAATACATAAGAGGCTTACAAGGATACTCCATTATGTGGATGGTTTCAGGAAACTCAAAAAGGACATAACAGAAGCTGATTGCGGTGAATTAGAAGAGTATGCTGATGAATATTCCAGGATGAAAGAGTCCCTCCATTCAGAGAAAGGTCTCCCTGTAAAGAAGATAGAGGAAAGGACAGAATTATGGAGCATCGGGGCGATTCTTGATGACAGCATGGCCCACTGCAATTTTGAACCTTATGTGTTCAAGAAGGAGGGGAACATATATTTCGCCAAAGAACCGGGTATGACAGAAGAGGGCATCCTGCTGGTTGAGGGCAAAGATCCTGACAAGTATAACGAACTGGCTATGCATATGAACATAAGGGATGAAAGCGGCGGGCATAAGATGAAGAATTATGCTGTCATCGATGATTTCAAGGCATCCCCCAACAAGAAACACCTGATCTGCACCGCTCATTACGGAAGTGAACAGTATTTTATCATCATGGATACTGACGGGACAGACAGGGTGGACATAATCAAGCATTTTGAGCCGGAGAGGAATTATGGTTTCAAGAGGGAGTACTCGGAAATATTCTGGGTTGACAATGACACCTTCGGTTTCAACCTTGATGCCAGAGGGTGGGGAGGGCCAAGTGACGGCAAGTATATGGTAACCTTCGACCGCCTCAACCAGCCGGTGTCTATGAAACCTTACAGCGGGAGATAAGAATATTCAGTGGAGTGAGACATTCCCTTCACAACTTCCTTGTCAGCAGGCTTATCCCGACTATCAGAAGTATCAGGCCTATTGCCGCTGTGGCGAACTTGACTATGAAATCTATGGAAAGGGCGAGGCCCGCGACTATGAGCACAAGCCCTATGATGATATTGAGCATCTTCTTGTGAAGCTTCATTCTTCCGCCTTTCCCTGCTTTTCTTCCCCTCCTATGACTTTGCTGTCAATCTTTATCCTGAGGTCTGTGTTGAGAGCATCTTTCGCCTCTTCCCTTATCTCCTTCAGGGCCTCCTCCATCTCGGGCATGTGCATGTATTTGTTGAGCTTCTCTATGTTCTCGTCGAGCTTTGACAACTTCTCGTTCAGATGGCTGAGCTTGTATTCCATCTCATCCTTCCTCTGCAGGGCCATGTTGTATTTTATGCTCTTGTCCATGCCGTCAATTGCCTCTTTGAGTGAATCATATTCGGAAAGCAGTTTCCGGAGGGTGTCTTCTGTTATCATGCTTATCTGCTTTAGCGCCTTCTCCTTCGCCTTGTCCTTTATCTCCAACTCTCCTTTCTCTATGGATGATCTCATCCTGTCGAGTATCGAGAGTATCTTCATCTCCCTGTCATCCTGAAGCGCCTTCATAGGTGATTCAAGGTAAGCGTTGAGGGTGTCCTCTCCTTCAGGTATTATCCTTGAGTATTTCCTGAGGGGCCTTTCGAGAGGGGCAAAAAGCTCGGAAAGCCTTCTTTCTGCCTCTTTCATCCGCTTTTCAGTATCGGATTTTTTCTTCTCTGCCTCTTTCACCCTCTTGTAATCATCAGAACCCTTCAGCTCCTCCAGGCTGTCCTTCACTTTCTGGATCTCCTGAGTCAGCTGATACCTCTGCTTCTCATAGTCGGACAGCATCTGCTTCGCTGATCCTATCTTATTCAGGAGCTCATTGACCTTCTCTATGTTCGCGCTGATGTTGTTTATCTTTTTGTAATCATTGTCGAGAAGGTTCCTTACCGTAAGGTCCATGTCCTTTATGTTCCTTGCGATCTCGCCTGACTCTTTCGCGAAGAATTCCTGAAGCACCTGGAAGTTCCTTGCGGATGTCTTTGTGAAATTGGAGAGTTTGTCCTCGAAATCTGACACGAAATCGGATACTGTGCTGAAGTTTATCACTGAAGGCATCTCCAGGCTTTCCATGAAATTGTTCACCGCCTGTATGTATGATTTGCGGTTGCCCTCCATTATGTGCATGGCCCGCTCGGGTATCTTGTCATTCTTCAGCTTTGCCTCTTCGAGTGTCTTCGAGGCCTCTTTTATCTTCTCCTTGTTCTCTTTTATGGAGTCAAGGTCCTCCTTGATGCTATTTTTTATGCTTTCTATGGCTGTCTCAGACTCTGAATCGAACCACTGCCGGAGCTCATTGACATGTATGTGCTTCTTGCGGATTTCCGGCTCCTTCTTTTTCCTGAACAATGATGAAAACCAGCCCATGAGGAAAATGTTAAGCCAGGGGTTTATATTGTTTTTGGTGGTGGTCCGGACTGCAATACATTGGCCTGAAACGCGCTCTCAGGCAGGCAGCATGGGGCGTTATTGGAAATCTTTATATATTCAGATTTACAGGGATGCCTTATGCCTGAAAAGAAGCAGAACAGGAAAGGCAGGAAGATCCTGCACAGGAAGAAGCCTGCAAAGATGAGAAAGATAGCTGAAGAGCGAATAAGAACCCTCTTCAGGCAGGCTGATGATCGCATGAGCAAACCTAATAAGGACATAACGCCGATGGACAGGTCCCTCGCGAACCGTTATGTGACTCTGGCCAGAAGGATCGCCATGAAATACAGGGTGAAGATCCCTCCTGAGCTGAAGAGGAAGTTCTGCAGGCACTGCTATAAGTACATCAAACCCGGATACAATGCGAGGGTGAGGGTCCAGAAGCACCGCGTGATATACCAATGCGGTGAGTGCGGGAAGTACATGAGGTTCATGGTGAAGCGGAGGGGGTAGGATCATTTTTCATGTCGTCCCGGCGGTGATGATAATGGCAGGCGCTCACGGACTTTCCTCCTCCCTGAAAGCTTCGCTTGAAAGTCGTCGGACAAGCCCTATTCGCCTATGCTCCTACCGTCGCATAACGGCTCATCAGCGCGCCACCATCACCGCCTGCGAAAACGCACTAGCAATAAACTAATCCCCTCTAAACATCAGAAACAGTCTCGCCTATGTTTATATCATAGCCCTGCTCAATCCTGCCATTGCTTATCCTCATGACCTTCTTCTGCGGGTCTAACATGAAGGCCATGTCATGGGGTATCGTTATGTAGGGTATTGTCTTCTCAGATAGTTCGAGAAGAGATCCCATAATCACCCTGTTGATTCCCTGGTGGCCGACGACAAGGGAAGGCCCGCCCCCTCCTCTCATCCTCTGCATTAAATCTTCTATGATCGGGGCTGCTCTTTCTGTCGCTGAAGCATAGCTCTCCCCGCAGGGAAACTTCCAGTTGTACTTGTCCCTGCGCCTCTCATCATGCAGCTCAGGGAAGTTTTTCCTGAAATCATCATATAACATCCCGTCCATGTCCCCAGGGTCTATCTCTGTGAGTTCAGGCCTCCTCCGCAGGGGTATGCCCGGGTGCTTCTCATGGATTATCTGCGCTGTGTGGGTCGCCCTGCGCAGCGGGCTGCAGTATATGGCATGAAAAGGCGCATCTTTGAGTATGTGTGCTATGTTCTCGGCCTGCTTAATGCCTCTTTCTGTGAGACCTGAATCACCGCCCATGCGGTTCTCCAGACTGTCATGAGTCTCGCCGTGCCTTGCTAGGTATATTATTCCGCCTTCCATGACACTGAGTCAGTAAGCCCCATTATATAAAGATTTTGTATGTAATCACTCAATCATAGAAAACAATTTAAATAACTCTTCGAATACCTGCTGCCATGGAGATCAACCTTATAGGATTCCATGCGAGGAGCATCAATGGCCTTGCGAGGTCAGCTTCAATACCTGGAGTGTCTTTGGTAGAGATCAAGCCGGCAGAAATCAGGAAGCACAACAATATAAGCCCTTATGATTTTGACGGAAGGAGGTTCAGCATAGACCATGACTTCTCTTCCAGGGTGAGGGATATATGCGGCGACCTCGCAATACAGCTCCATGTGCCATCAGACAAGTATCTCGGCGGGGATTCAGACCAGAGCCTCTGGCAGGCTGACCCTAAAGACCATGGCCTGATAATGGAACGCCTTTTCATGATAGAGAAGCTCCGCTCTGATTACGGCATCGGAGTCAATGTTACTATGCATCCTCCTGCCTTCAGGTATCATGGCGCTGATGTTTTCAGCGAGGAAGAGGCGCTGGAGACAGGCAAGGAGCTTTACGCAGGGATAGACAAACTGCTCAGGGAGGGCGAACTCGGATACCAGCTCAACATAGAGAACACGCTTCCTGTCAAGAGAAGGATGGTGGGCAGTCTGGGGTACAGCAGCAGGAACATAATCGCGCTTCTGGAAGGGACAGAGATGATAGGGATAACATATGACTCAGGCCATGCGATACTGAGCGGGCTTGACCCTGAGGATCTTTTCAGGACAGGAAGGGTCAGGAACATACATCTCCATTCCAATAATGGCATAATGCATCAGGATGACCATGATGATGACCAGCATTTCCTGGCCACAAAGGACAACCTTCAAACCTACGACTGGCACATCGAAAGATTGAGGGAGACAGGCGCGCCGATAGTGCTTGAGATAAAGAAGATGAAGGGTTATGAGGCGGAACTCACAAGGTACGTGGAAAACCTGAGCCAAGAGCTTGCCTGCAGGAAGTGACTTCCAATGACTTCCACATTCACTCCGGAGTACTAAACAACCAAAAGCTTTAAATACTAAATATGGCTGATTCTGATAAGGAATCTATCTTACAGGCGCTTTCAACAGCGCCCTGATAGCGTCTTTTGAAGGGTGGTGTCCGGTATAAAATGGCCAGTGATAAAGCGAAGATAAGGAATCTTGACATAAGCCTGCGCAGATCATTCTCAAGGATAAAGGAAGAGATGGAAGAGCTCAGGGTGAAGATGGACTTCCAGCTCAACGGCCTCAAGGAGCTCAAGAAGGATCTTGAGGAGTCAAAGAAGGACTTCATAGGGGTGGAGAAGCTCAATGTCCTCAAGGTCAAGATAGGCGACATGATGGAGGAGATAAAGAGGGTGGAGAGGCTGGATAAGCGCCTGAAGGAACTGGAGAAGAAGGCCGCTGACAAGGAGCAGCTGAAGACAAGCTTTGAGGAGCTGAAGAACAAGATAGATTCTGTGGAGAAGGCAAGCAATAATGCTGCCACAAGCGAAAGACTGGAGAAGCTCATAAAGGAAGTGAATGATGAGTTCGCGTCCCTGAGGAAGTCCATAAAGAATATAGAGGAGAAGGGCGGCTCCATAGTGAGGGACAAGCTCGGCAGGCTGGAGTATGATTTCAACAAGAAGACCGCAGCGCTGGGCAGCAGGATGAACAGCCTCTCTGATGAGATGGGAAAAAGGCCCTCAAAGCAGGAGATCAATCAGCTCCTCAGGGATGTCAATAAGGAGTTCGATGATCTCAAGGAATCAGCAGGAGAGATTGAAGCTGTAAAGAAAGACCTCAAGACCGTAAGGAGGGAAAAGCTCGGAAAGCCTTATTTCGAGCAGCAGCTGGAGAAGCTGAATTCTGATATCGCGGGCCTGAAGGAAGAGCTGAAGGAGGCGAGGAGAGAGGCGAAACAGTCTGCAAAAGCCTCAAAGAAAGCTGAGAGAAAGGCGGAAAAAGAAGCAGGCAGGAAGGAGAATGCAAAAGGAAAATCAGGCAGCAGAAGATTCACGCCTTACATGTTCGCCAACATGATGATAATCCTGGCATTCATGCTGCTGGCAGCGGCGCTTGTGTTCTTCTTCACAGGGAACTTCACTTATATGGATCATATGATCTATGCTGCTGTAGCATTGTTCATGATAGGGATCATCACAAGAATAATAGTAGTTTTCAGGGAATAGCCCCCCCCCTGTTCATCCGCAAACCACTGTGAAAACAACAGGATCAATCCAGTATCAGGTTTTCCCTGCCAGTGTCCATAGCGTATGTCATCAGGTCTATGCTGGTTATGGTGTTTAAGGCGGCTTTCTTCCTGCGATCATCCTCTTCTTTTCCCGCACTGAAGTAATCCCTGACAAAATCAAAAGCCTTGTCGCTTCCTGCCTCAAGAACAAGCTCTCCTCCCCCGTATGAGATCCTGCCGTAATCCCTCATGACGGGGTTCGTGGCCAGAAAAGCCGGAGCGTCCAGAAGAAAGACATACACCCTGTCGGATGGCATTTTCTCTGCCATGGACTGGAAAATCCTGTCAGCCCGATTGCCGATATTCATCTTTTGGAGGCCAGAGCTTCCAGTTTTTTATTTTTTCCCCTGTTTAAGCCTCTTCTGCACCCTCTCCAGCCGCCAGCAGCCCACTTTTATCCTGTGTATTCTCCTCTTATGGAAGAGCTGGGAGGCCTTTATGGGAAAGTTGAACTCGTAATAGTTGGATATGCTGAAGCCGTTGTCCTCGGTTATCTTCTCTATGAAATTCTTTGATGTTGCCTTGTGGAAAGTGTAGATTATATCCGAGGTGCTGAATGCCTTCATGAGGAACTCCCTGTCAGCGTGCTTTGTCTTTGTTCCGAAAGGGGGATTCTGCATGACAGTGTCCGCTCTCTCATCGAAATCATTTATGTCCTTCTCCATGAAGACAGCGCTCTCTTTGCTGATGCTGAACTGCTCAAGGTTCTTCTTAGCTGCGCTTATGGCGTTGCTGTCAGAATCAACGAAATAGACGAGCCTTGCGCCCAGCATGAGGGCGCCTATGCCAAGAAGTCCTGTCCCGCAGCCAAGGTCCGCTATGACCTTGTTCTCTATGTCACCCCTGAAGTACGCGTCCCACAACACCTCTGCGCCTATCTCAGAGTCCATGGGATACTGTTCTGTTGATAATTCCGGCTTTTCGAATGTGTCAAGCTTTGAGAGCTCTACTGCGAGCCTTGCCTTGGAGTATACACCTGCCATAAAGAGAATCAATCCTTATGAATATTTAAGGATTTTGTTTTCCCGGATCACACTCCCTCCATCTCACCCGAATGACACCAGGAAATATATCATGAGCCCTGCGGCAGCGGCTATCATAAGGCCGCCTATGATCATCAGTATCTTCAGCACGCTCCTGAATATGAAAGACAGCACTATGAGCACTATGCCGAGAAAAGCAAGTATTGCTGAAAGCTGTATTACCCCTATCATCATTTATCCAACCCCATTCTTTTAATTCCTCTCATCCTTCCTTTTTCCCAGCCAGATACCTCGCTGCCTTGAGCAGGGCCATGCATCCCTGGCCTGCTGCTATCACATACTGGTATTCCTCCCCTGAGGCGCAGTCGCCCGCAGCGAATATGCCTTCCTGGCTTGTCTTGGTGTCGCAGCCTATGATTATGTGGCCTGAATCGTTTATCTCCACTAATCCCTTGAAAGGCTCTGTGTTGGGTATCCTGCCTATCTCTATTATCACTCCGCCAACATCAAGCTTGTGCTCTTTGCCTTCCCTCTCGTACCTGATGCCCCCTGCCATCTTATCGCCGTAGATCTCCTTCACCTTTGCCTTGTTGATGTATTCCACTTTGTCATGGTCTTTTATGCGCTCCTGCAGGTATTCATGGGCTATGGGCTGATCTGCTGCGTCTATTAAGTGTATCCTTTTCGCTATGTTGAGCATGAAGTCAGCGGCCTCGAAAGCGGCATTACCTCCGCCTATTATGGCAACTTCCTTGTCCGGGAACAATGGCCCGTCGCATATCGCGCAGTACGTAAGGCCCTTGTTGGCGAATTCCTTCTCCCCGGGCACATTTAGCTTTCTCGCCCTCGCGCCTGAGGCTATTATCACGGACCTTGCCTTGTAATCGCTTTTTTCTGTCTTTACTCTGAAGTTATTGCCTGAGTTCTCTATGCCTGTCACTTTCTCTTCCTTCATCTCCACCTTGTTGTAGTCCATCTGCTCCTTCAGTACTTTCTCAAACTCCTGCCCGTCTGTCTTCACTATGCCGGGATAATTCTCTATCTCTCCGCTGAGGTTGAGCTGGCCGCCGAAATCCTCTGATATGAGAAGGAAATCCATCCTCTTCCTCTGGGCATACAGGGCTGCTGTCAGGCCTGCTATGCCCGCCCCGATTATTATGCATTCCCTCATTCTCCACGCCCTCCTTTCTCTTTTTTGTTCTTGAAGACGACTTCGGCGTGCGGGTATGATATCCTGACCTTCCTGCTCTGGTTTATGCTGGTGAATATCTCTTTTGTTATGCGGCTGGAAAACTCCTGTATCCTTTCAGCGGGGACGAAGTATCTCACATGCACTCCCACTCCGTTTGCCTGGAAGAATGTCCTTATGTACGGCTCCCTCTTTGTTTCCTTGATGAAATCCTTCGTATGCTTTTTTGCTGCTTTCTTCGCTATCTTCACTGCCTCGTCCAGGTCGCTTTCGTAAGTTATTGTTGTGACCACCTGATCCAGGACGTACTCGTCCTGCAGCGTGTAGTTCGTGATGTTCTGTTCGAAGAGCAGTGAGTTGGGTATCATTATCACCCTTCCCGAGTTCTCCTCTCCGGCGACTATGCCTCCGACCTCCCTGAGGTAGATGTGAGTGAGAGTTATGTCATAAACGTCCCCCCTCACAGATCCCATCACTATCCTGTCCCCTATCTCAAAAGGCCTCCTGCTGACGACCATCACCCATCCGGCAATCCCTGTTATGGGCTTCTGTAACGCCCACCCCAGCGCTGCTGAGAAGAGGCCGGCGGTTATCCCTAGGCCTGTCCAGGAGCCAGCGTAGGAGAATATCGCTGTTATGACAATAATCACTATGAGCATATACTTGAATACCCTTGTGAATATCTCCACATTGGACCTCTGTTTCTTGGTCTTGACCTTCTTGAGTAGCCCTTTCCTGATGAGAGAGAGGATTACGCTGAAAAGCGCCACAAGGACAACCACAACAACAAGTGTCCTGACCAGGGGAATGAACTTCCCTACCTGGCTTGAGATGGCAGCTAGAATGCTTTTTATATCCATGAGCTGCTTTCTGTCGCATACCTTTAAATTTTTTTTGATATCACCAAAGCCGGAAACTGCAACCTGCAGGTGGCGGATGAATGCCAATAATGAAGGCTGTATCCAGGTTCCAGTCAGGCTGTTGCGGATCACTGTTTATTGCCGCTCCTGCGCCGGCAGGGAATAGAGCAGGGAGACGGCCTCAACCCGCCTGATTCCTGCCTGCGGCGGCAGTGAGAGGTTTCGTTTATCCTAATCATTTGACTACCACAATCTTTATATAGAAAATATTCATACAGATTTTACATAGTTTTTGGGGGTGTTACAGTGGTTGGACAAAAAGAGGTAGAGACGACAGTGCGCAAACATGTTCTGGAGCTTAATGAGCAGATAAAGTCTGCGTTCAGGACGGTCAATGAGGAATTTGAGGACCATCTGGATGCTATAAATGAGAATACGCAGGAGATACATTCCCATCATGAGGCCCTCTCCGAGCTGAACAGGAAGCTGGAGAAGCTCAATGACAGGATGGACGAGCTGCAGCTCATGGTCAGGCAGTCCTACATGGACAGGAAGGACATACGCCTGGGCTTTGACGAGCAGAAGGTGTTCCTCCTGCTTTACATGCACGAGAGCGGATTCCTCTCCTTCGATGAGCTCACGTCAAGGACAGGATTCTCGCCGGACTACATGAGAGGCCTGATAAACTCAATGCTTGACAAGGGCGTCGGGCTCATAAGGGAGGTCATGGACGGCAGGCTTTTCTTCAAGCTGAACCCGCATTTCAGGGCCATACAGACAAAGGAGAACATAGTCAGCATAGACCCTTCGGTTGTGAGGCAGATGGAGAACAAGGTGCTGGGGAGTTATTTTTAGGCATTTTCATCTTTTTCATATTATTTTTTATCATTTGATGTCTTATTCTGCTCTGCCTTTTTGTTTTCTTCATTTAGTTTAGAATTTTTGTCTTATTTTCATTAGAATGTATGATGATTGCTGGTGCAGGCATGTTGCCTGAAAGTTCCAAAACTGAAAAATCTTGCAGATGAATATTTTTCAAAAGATTAATAAAAAAGCGATTTCAGCCATGTCCAGGTTAAGTGAGGGGGGCGCAATGCCAAGAAGGAAAAAAAAGAAGGGAATCCTAGAAAGGTTCTTGGAAAGGGCTGCTGAATACCAGAAAAAGCATGCTATAACTATAGTTGTGGTTGTGCTCCTTTTCACTGCATTCATGCTTTTTGGTGTTGCCCGCATAGAGATGGAGACTGATTTCAGCAAAGAGCAGCCCCAGGATATTCCGATAGTGAAGACAAATCAGAAGATAACTGATTCTTTCGGCGGACAGGATGTGATAATAGTTCTGCTCATGATTGATGATGACATAGATTCTGAAAATGCGGTCAATGATGTGAGGGATCCCAGAGTCCAGGATTATCTTATGGAACTTGGCGATGCTTTGAGGCTTGAGAACTCTATTGAGGGAATCTCATCTTCAGGGGAGTACCTGCATGGGGCTGGGGACCTGGCGCAGGTGAGACAGGTTCTTGAATCAAGGCCCGGCCTGCTCAGCTTCTTCAGTAAGGATTACAGGAAAACAATAATGATGGTATCCGCTGATGCCGGAGGAGGGGAGCGCAAGGTCAATGCCCTGTCAAATCTCATAAATGAGAAGATAGATTCCATCTCATCCCCTCCCGGAGTGGAGGTCATGATCACAGGAACGCCCAACATGAGGATAACCCTGTTAAACATACTCAAGAGCGACGCGATCTACACAATGAGCCTTGCTTCAATAATCATACTGTTCCTTCTTTTCATAATAGAGAAGTCTTTCAGGAGAGGGATCCTGATATTCGTGCCTCTGGCACTGGGACTGATCTGGACGATGGGCAGCATGGGGTGGCTGGGCCTTAAGATCTCAGTGGCCACTGTGGGTCTTGGAGCAATGATACTCGGGCTGGGGGTGGAGTACGGGGTGTTCATGCTCACAAGGTTCAAAGAGGAGCGGCATAAAGGGAAAGACCAGAAAAACTCGTTGGAGACAGCGGTCCCTTCAGTGGGTTCAGCGATACTGGGGAGCGGCATGACAACAATAACAGGTTTCCTTGCGCTGACTCTTTCTATAACACCTATGCTGCAGCATTTGGGCCAGAGCCTTGCGATGGGGATATTCTTCTGTCTGGTCGCTGCAGTCTTCGTGATGCCTGTCATAATCATACTTGAGGAGAGAATCAACAGGCGGATCTCCTCCCGCATCCATAAAGAAGTCTCTGCAACCCTAAAAGATCAGGAGGGGAGGCCGGTATGAGATTGGTGGAGAGATATTCAAAATTCCTGACCCGGCACCCTTACATTGTGCTTGCAGGAGTCATCATACTGTCGATACTTGCATTCATTGGTGCAGGCATGGTGGAGATGAAGGATTTCAACTATAAATCCGCCCTTCCCGAGGATATAGATGTCATAGTTGCCAACAACATAGTGGAAGACGAGTTCGGGGGCAGCAGTTCAGCCAAGATAGCTATAGAGACAGACCCGTCTTATGCAGGAAGCAATGAGCCGAGGGATGTGAGAGAACCTGAGGTTATAAGATACATAAACCTGCTTTCTCAGGCATCAGAGCAGCTTGATGATGTCATGAGTGTTACGAGCGCCTCAACACTGCTTAAAGCAGCCAATGGAGACAGACTGCCCAAATCAGAAAGGGATATCAAAGAGCTGTCAGGCACAATCCCCTCAATGGAGAGCTACGTAAGCCAGGATTACACATTTTCCATAATAAACATAAGGCTGAGCGAGGAATATGATGACATAGAGCTGGCCAATGAGCTCAAGAGGATCATAGATGAGATGCCAGGGCCTCCGGGCCTTGATGTGCAGATAGCAGGGAAAAGCATGGAAGATCCGATAATACAGGAGATGATAGGCCCTGACATGTCAAGGACATCCGCATATTCCCTTATAGGGATTGTCCTGATACTGCTTCTTCTTTTCAGGTCAATGAAGTACAGCCTCACACCCCTCATGACTATAGGGATAGGTGTTCTTTGGGCGTTCGGTTTTGTGGGGTTTATGGGTATGGGTCTGAATTCCGCCACTTCAGGGGTTATCTCAATGATAATGGGGATCGGGATTGATTTCGGGATACAGACAGTCACCAGATTCAGGCAGGAGCTTCAGAAAAAAAACCCTGGAGATGCTATGTGCATCACAATGTACAATGTGATGAAGCCCATGTTCACCACGACTCTCGCTGCCCTTATAGGATTTCAGGCGATGAGCATGGGCCAGCTCACCTTCCTTGCTGAGATGGGCAGGATAATGAGCTACGGGATCACAGCCTGCTTTCTCGTGGCTGTTACAGCAGTCCCTTCTGTTCTTTTGATTTTGGAGACTCATGCACAAGGGAAAAAAATATAAACAGGTTATCGGGACTAAAAGATTAAGAATTAAGAAGATGGAAAAGATGGTTATCAGAAATAAAGAGGTCAAGAAAAGCATTATTATTGCGTTTATGCTGATCCTTACTGCCCCCTCTGTGATGGGTTTAGTGTATTCATCAGATCCAAAAAGTGTTGATGTGCTGAATGTGGAGCTTGTGAACCAGGATCCCGACCCTGCAGAGACAGGACAATACGTGGAACTCAGGTTCAGGGTAGAGAACCTCGGCATGGTGAATGCTGAATATGTGAAGGTGGAGCTGCTGCCATTGTATCCTTTCTCCCTCCATCCTGATGAGGATGCTGTGAGGGATATAGGCACCATAACCCCTTATTTCAGGCAGGACAAGGCATTTGTCGTGAAGTACAAGCTGCGTGTTGATGAGGGCGCTTTGGACGGCGAGAACCCTGTCAGGATGAGATTAAGGACAGGCAAAAGTTCGTGGGTCACAAAAGAGTTTGATATTGATGTGAATGTCACTGAAGTGAATCTCCAGATAGGCAGCCTCCGGACAGATCCTGCCAAGCTTGTCTCTGACACTGATGAAGCAGAGCTCAGTGTAGAACTCCAGAATGTCGGTGAGAGCGATGCTGAGAATGTGATTGCGGAGATATCCCTGCCTGATGGCATGGAACCGAGTTATGCATATTCAGACAGGTCCAATATGGGGACAATCAATGGTGAATCATCTGATACAGCAGAATTCTATGTTGATATTGAAGAAGGCCTCCAGGGAGGAATAAAGAAAGCTAACCTGTCCATAAGCTACAAGAGAAGCGATGACAGGAATAATGAATACAAGAACATCACAATCCCTCTTGAGATACCAATGCATGACCGGCCTGTTTTCAGGATAACAGATGTAGAAAAGTCAAGGGCTGTCCAGGGAAGGGAAGTGGACATGATACTCACTGTGGAGAACACAGGCGCTGAGGAGGCAGAGTCTGTTTCTCTTAAAGCTTTCAAGGAATCATCCCAGCCTTTTGAGTTCGATGAGAAATCCGATTTTATAGGGAATCTCAAACCAGGCGAGAAAGGCCAGGCAGCGCTATCATTCACTGTTGAAGATGACGCGCCTGAGAAGAGTTACATACTTGAGATGGAGATAAGGTATATTGATGATGAAGAGGTGCTTCTGCAGAACAGGGATGTGAAGATAACAGTCAAGAGTGACAGCGGATTAGATGCGATATTCATCTTTTTAGGGGCTGCGGTCCTGATACTTCTCGGCCTCTATTTGTGGGAGAGGAAAAGGAAAGAGAGGAAAGCAGTGAAGGGCTCAAAGAAGCGTAATAACCAAGCATGAGCAGATAATTCTTGATTAAACACAACAATATAGCTGTAATAATCACAACAAGTGGATCAAGCGAATCAAGCATGGATCAGGCCGTCTTCACAACATAAGCTGTCACATGATTGCCGAGGAGTATGCTCTTTTCCTCTTTTGAGTGATACTCTGCTCCTGGCAGTCTTCTGCAGAACCGCTCCACCATACTTTTGCTGAAGTAGAATATACTGCTGTCTTTTACCCTGGTGGTATCTGAATAGAAGTTGAATGCCATGCCTGCTGTGCATAGCTCCCACATCCTTTCAAGAGCTTCTTTCATGAAAGCGTTGTTGCTGCCTGTGCAGAGGTTGAACATGCCTGAGCTGAACACGTAATCAAATCTTTCACTTATGTTTGCCTTCATGATATCTTAATTGATGAAATTCTCTGAGGGATAGTTCTTTCTTGCGGTCTCTATGGCATCAGACAGGATGTCCATGCCGACGTACTCACTTACGCCCTTGCTCCTCAGGATCTCAGAGAATTCCCCTGTCCCGCATCCCGCATCAAGCACTTTCGCCCCTTTCAGCGGCTTTTCCGCGTGCATCTCTATGCCTGTGAGGCCCATGAAGTTCTTGTACTGGAGCACAGGATCCCAGCCATTCGGCAGGCCCTGCTCCAGGAATTCCCTGTATGTGGTGTTGTTGTGCTGTTTTTCCTTATCCGTCAGCACGCCTTTATGATCCAGCATGAGGGCGATGCCTTGTTTTTTGTTTAAATAATTTGCCATGACCCGCTCACTTTAGGCATCATTTTATATATGAAAATAACAAAAACTCGCCGCTCGGAGCTGATGCAAATCCTTTCGGATTTTCAGGCCTTAAAATGCCCGCATTTTAAGTATCTCCGCCCTAAACGCTCAAAAATCATAGATTTTTGGCGTCCTAAAAATGCCTTGCATTTTTATGAGGTTCCAAAACCTGTTTTTGGAACTAAGAAAATACGAAGTATTTTCTGTTGGCGGAGTTTTACGCTCCTCGCCTT
>JAWOBY010000049.1:0-8159 GCA_046484055.1 Candidatus Woesearchaeota archaeon
GGCACCAACTACAATGACAAGGCAACATGCTGCGACGACAGCGGATTCTGCGATCCTGACCCAATAACCATCGAGCCCTGGACTGTTGAGAGGACAGGAGCTGACATCGTCTATAACATAAGCGGGATAGACAGCGAGCTTGACCCTGATGATTACAACGGCCCTCCGGTTGACAATCCGCTCCTGCATGACGGCAACACCAGCACGGGAGACAACTATATTGAGGACGGAAGGGGCAGGAGGGACAGCATACTATCCATAAAGAAGAACTCAGACCCCTCAAACTACACCAGCATAAAGCTCAGGTTCTACACATTGTGGGGTGATGTTGATCCCTTCCAGTACAGGGTTTATGTATACCTTCCTGACGGAAACAATATCAATACAACAGGATATATAGACTCGCAGACAACCTCAGCGAGCGGCTGGCAGGAGGTTGACATAACACCGATAGTGCACCAGCTTGACGGCGAGGGATTCTACAGGGTGAGGCTCATATCAATGGATAGCCCCCAGAAGGAGCTGCACATCTCAGAAACAGAGTTTGTGCAGATAAAGAACTCACCTCCATCAATAACCAATGTTGTCGTGGATGACTCCTCATCTTCCCCTCTTGATGAGATAGACCTCTCAGCAGGCTCAGTAAGGCAGGTGAACTGCACAGCGACAGCCTCAGACCAGAATGGTTATGGGGACATGATTAATGCGACAGCATACCTCTACCATGAGGGCCTCTCCTACGAGAACGCTGCTGATGACAATAACACTCACTATACAGGATCATGTTCTCTCTATAGTGGAAGCGGAAATGACATTGAAATAAACTGCCCTTTCACTATGCCATACTACGCTTATAACGGCACATGGAGGTGCGCAATAAACGCCACAGACTCTCGCGGAGCCACTGCAAAAGGTGTGGACCAGGCAAGAGTGAATCCTCTTCTCGCGCTGGATATGCCTGAGGTGGTTGATTTCGGCACGCTTGACGTGGGAGTGATCTCAGGGATTGAACTGCTTCAGATCACCAACCTGGGCAACATGAAAATGGATGTGGCCATAGACGGCTACGGCGCATCTGACGGCGACGGCAGAGCCATGAACTGCTCCGCAGGAACAATACCATGGATTCCGGTAAGCAACTTAAGATACAACATAACAGGGTCTGCTTCGGATTATTCGCTGATGAACCCCCTCAGCGATGTCCCGACCATAGAAGGGGGCTTTGACCTGCCGAAGAGGATCAACAACACCAGATCAACAAGAGATACTCACTGGAAGCTCAATGTTTCAGGAGGCGCCGCGGGCCAATGTTCAGGTGTAATAACGATAACTGCAGTCATGGGATGAACGCAATGAGTCACAGGATGGATTTGATGGCGGGCTTGATCGGCATTTTACCGTTTTATAATTTACCGGTCTATAATTCCTCTCTCACTGGTTTTGAATGAGAAACTTTTTATATGAGGGACTGAGAAACAGATGAACTATCGGATAGGTATTCAAAGGGGTGTTTGATGTACAGTAGAATTCGGACGGACAAATCAGCGGCTGATAAAGGGAGATCTGTCTGTGGATTGATGTCCCTCTCGCTGGCCTGCATCTTCTTTTTCATTATCTCATTACTGATCATCACTCCTTCAGCCTCTGCAGTGAGCATAGGCCTCAGTCCGGGGGTAGTGAATGCTGATAATCTGATGAGAGGAGGGTATTATGAAAGGACTGTCACAGTCACAATATCCTCTGACGCGAGGGTGGGAGTGGAGGCCCAGATAATGTCCAGTGAGATAGAAGACTGGCTTGAGCTTTCGGAGACCAGCTTCAACATATCAAAGGACAACCCGAAAGAGCTCAAGCTGATGGTCAGGCCGCCTTCTGATGTATCGAACGGGGATTATACAGGGAACATAAGGTTCGTGACCACAAGACTATCCACTGTGGGCGGAGAGGTCGGCAGCGCGGTGAGGGCTGCAGTGGATCTGAAGGTCAATGCGGGGATAACTGATGTGGAGATAGTCAAGTGCAGGGCAGGAGGGTTCAAAACACCGGACATTGAGGAGGGCAGTGACCTGCCCCTGAGCTTCAATATCATGAACGACGGCAATGTGAGATTCAATCCTTCTATAAGCGTTTTCATATGGGACCAGAACATGACAGAGGTTGTGAGCTTCTATGAGTCCAAGGGCACCGAGACCGTGCCGACCCAGCAGAATACCATGAGTCTTGACGTGCCTGCTGATGACCTGCCGCTGGGCCAGTACTGGGCCGAGATAAGTGTTGATGAATGCCATTCCAATGTTACCAGGACATTCGATATTGTTGAGGAGGGAAGCCTCTCCTCGGAAGGCAGGCTGGTCAGGATAGTGAACAACATATGGGCTGAGACAGGGGAGACCATGCCTATAACTGCAGTATTTGAGAATACAGGGAACAACACAGTCCTGGCCAAATTCGTGGGCAGGGTCGAATGCGGGGGTGAGGTAGCAGGGACACTTGAGTCAGAGGAGTATGAGGTCGCTCCAGGCACGAACATGAACCTCACGACCTACTTTACGCCTGAAAAAGAGTGCAGGTATGTGGCTAAAGGCCATGTCGTATATAATAACAAGAGGACTGAGGAGAAGCTGGGCGTGATCAACGCAAGGGGAGAGGATGGAAGCGCGCCCGATGAGGGGGGTGTGCCTATCGCAGCATATCTTGTGCTCATTGTTGTTGCGCTGGCGATCGCAATAGGCATGAAGAAGAAAAAAGCGAAAAGAAGAAAGTTTTAGAAGAAATTTCTGATCATTATGATATTGAATATCAAATCTTGAATATCAGGGCCATTGGAGTGCATAATGCTGGAGTGCATAATGCTGGAATGCATAATGCTCCCCTGATCTACCTCCATCCTTGACTTCGGCCGGTATCCTCTCTCCGGAAATCCTCTCTCCGGAAAGTTTCTTTCCTGTCTATTATCATGGCCGCGTTCCTGTTATGGCATTCCCTCGCTCTTGCCATCAGTTTTGAGTCCTTCTCCCTGTATATCCTTGCCATCTTGTTGTATATCCCTGCTATGCCGTTCAGTGAATGCTTCAGGTTTATGTAATCACCGTTCCTTAGGCGGTTTTCGGCCTCCTTGACCCTCATATGCAGGCAGAGCTTGTCATACACAAGGTTCATCATGTAATGCACTTCCTCTATGTCCGGCAGGGAATCGAGTTTTCCCGCCTCCTGGAGCATGTTGTATCTTGATATCATCATGAAATACATCCTGCTTGCGGTGGTGAAGTCCAGGGCATCGATGCGCTCATTGGCCTTTTCCGCGATCTCCCTCAGACTGATGTCTTTAAGGCTCTGTATTCCTGCGGAGGAGTATTCCTCCCATGCCTCGGTGCCGAGCATATCAGCATAATCCTCCCTTTCTTTTCCGCCGGAAATTGATACAATATTTCCCCTGCTCCGCGCCCCTGCACCATCAGCTGCGGATCTGCCAGCATTAGCCATAGCGTTCATACTCACAGCGATCCTTGACCCCAGCCCACTGAAAAATTTCCTGCTTCCTGTTCTGCTCTCTTCCTCTTCTGTGTTCCCTGCCTCTTCATCATGCTGTCCTCCTGTTACTCCTTCCTCACTTCCTGTTTCCTCTTTCTCTGTGGAGAGGAAGTAATATATCATGAGGCCCATTATGACAACTATCAGTACGAAGGTGAAGAAGGAGGGCTTTTTCATGTTCTCATAGGTTATGTAACCTGTGACCCTGTCCAGCATGCCCTCTTTTGGTGTGATTGATTCAGGGTCCTTCATTATTATGGAGTCCGGGCTTTCCAGTCCCGCATCTTTTTTTATGTAGTAGGTGAATGTCTTCTGGCTGTCGTCGTCAAAGTTGAGGCCCCATGCTATGATAGGATCATCCTTTATGACTTTCGGGCTTTTTTCTGAGTTTATCTCTCCCGCGCTTTGTGCCTGCTCCTTGGGAATCTTCTCAACTATGAGTGTGTCATTGAATAAATCCCTGTGCTTGGGCTCTATGGCCACTTCCTTCTTTATGAATGTCCATATCCTTGATGTTCCGTCAAGGTGAGTGACGCTTATTCTTCTCACTGAAGAGTCTATGCTTGTTTTCCCCTCGAGATCCCTGCTCATCCTGATGCTCTCTTCCGCATTCTCTTCAGGCAGTCCTTTTCCTGCTGACATCTCTTCGGTTATCCCTTCCAGTTCCTTCCTGAGGGTTTTGACAGGCATTTCCAGCTTCTTGTGTCTCTCCTCAGCCACTTCAATCTCTGACGGGGTGCCTTCTTTTATCGAGCTTATCTTGTTATCAGCCCTGCTGAGCTCTCTCTTGAGGTCCGCCTTTCCCATATCCCTGTCTTTCAGGCCTTCAATGTCTTTTTTGACGGATTTCAGCGCTGAGATTCCCTCATCAATCCCCTTCTCCAGTCTGATTGTCCGGGCTATCTCTTTCAGAGGGGAATTGTAGGATCCTGCCTTTGACTTTGCCTCATCAAGCTGTCCTATCAATGCATCGACCTTGTTGATATGCGTCTCCACGAGGCCCATCAGTTCTTCAGAGAGCCCTTCCCGCTCCTCTGCGCTTTCAGTCTTCTCCTTCTCTGACCGGTTCTCCTGCGCTTTCTCGCTTACCTCGATTGAGAGATCCCCCTCATTGCCCGCCTTGTCCACTACTGAGACCCTGTAATAATATTTTGTTCCCTCGACGACAGCGCAGTCCTCATATAGCATGTTCTCTGTCTCATCTATCTTGTGTATCTGCTCCACACCTGCCGAGGTCGAGCGGTATATCCTGTAATGGTCCTCTTCCTCTCCGTCATAATACCATTCGAGATTTATGCAGCCGTCAGGCTCAGCGGAAGCGGCTATGCTTGATACGCTTGGCGGCTTGTCAGTGTCCACCACGAACACATTCCCTGATGTTATAACGGTCACCTTGTCGCCGTTTATGTCTGTGCCTTTCAGTTGGAACTCCCCTATGCGGTCATTATCATCCTTTGCTATGGCCATGTAACCTTCCCAGATACTTCCGGAGCCTGTGAGCGGCACGCTTCTCGTTACGGTCTTGCTGGAGGGCGGCGCGTCGCTCAGAGTGTATGAGAGAGAGGGTGTCGGCTCCATGTTCTTTGTGGTTATGAGAGTGACATCTATGAGGCCCTCCTTCACAGGGGATTCATCACCAAGTATTATCTTTGCAGTGGTGTCTATCTCCACCCTGAACTCTGCTTCATATTCACTGCCGGTGTTGCTCTCACTGTCCCTGCATTTCACATAATATTCGTAGCTTCCGTCTGTGAGCCCTTCCAGGACTGTTGAGTGCTGTGTTGTTCCGTTCCTGTCAAAACTTCCGCTCATGTTGCTGTAATCCTTTGAGGGCGAAGGATCGTACCTGCAGTCAGCTTCCTCTGTGGTCGATACCTTGAAGACCACAGAGGAGGCGGAGACTGTTCCTGTGGGGGTATGGTTAGTGACGCTCGGCCCTTCGCTGTCTATGGTGAAGCTTATCTCTTCTGAGGAGTCCATAGTGTTGTTGTTGGTGTCATTGCAGCGCATGTAATACGTGTGGCTGCCTTCAGTCAGAGTGCCCAGGTCCTCCTCATGTTCTGTCGCTCCTGTACTGCTGAAGATGCCTGTCATGGAGCTGTAGTTCTCGTCCTGGGTGTCATACCTGCATGTGGCATTCTCATCTGTTATCGCGCCGATAGTGACCCCTGTGTAATTTATCGTGCCTGAGGGGTATGTGTCCTCGACTTGAGGGGCTGAGGTATCAGCAGCACACACGCAATGCGCGGAGAGGGCCAGTGCAAGCGCGAGAAATACACTTATCAGGAAAGCTCTGGCATTCATGAGGCCTTTGGATGAAGCTGAGGCTTTTTGGCCTGCTGCGCCTGATGGTTCAGCATGCTTCAGGCCCGGCTTTTCTCTGCAGGTGCTTTCAGGGACCTCTTCCATCCTGCTCTCCTCTTTTTTGTTCTTTGTTCTCATGGTTCCGGCTAATCCTTTGCTCCTGTTCAGTTCATTCTTTCTTCAGCTCTTCAAGCACTTTCTCATCCCTCTTCACAGCTTCTTCTACTGCTTTAGCGAGGTAATCATTGAGTGTTACGCCTTTGAGAGTAGAAATTATCTTGGCTTTCTTATGTACGCTGTCCTCAATCCCTATATTAACCTTTCTCATCCCGGCTCTCCTGTGTCCAGTCCCTGTTTTTTTTGGTCTTTTGGGCTCTCAGACCCTGAAAACCCATTATGTTCCAATCATATTGGATATTTTTATAACTTTTATATATAACTAATATAAATATCTTTCCATATAAATATACAAATAAACTTTAGTTATTTTAATAATAAAAATATTTTTATTAGAAAAATATTTGCATTCTGGGGGTTTAGGGGAGGTTAGGGGTATTATGGCCTGTACATGGGGTGCCTGACTGGCTGAGAAAGAACTCAATGAGGGTCAGAATACGTACTGTAAAGGCTTATTTCTCCCTTGCCTTGCTTATTATGGCATTTATCCTGTAAAGGCCTATCACTCCCAGCACTGCCGCGAGGGCCATCGCCCCCTTCTCGACAATCATGGCGTTCATGGCTTTTGAGCCGCTCGTTTCTACAAGGCTGGTTATGAGCAGAAGGATATTGCTCACGAGAACCAATGCGAGCCCCCAGCTTATGATGCTCACTGCATTCGCCAGCTTTTTGCTGAACTGTGAGGCGAGAATAAGGCACAGCACTATCGCTGCTGCAGTAAGGATTATGGTTGCTGAGATAAAGAATATTTTTGGTATCTTGCACTCATAGGCGCAGAGATCCTCTATGAATACCAGCACGCCTGCAGTTGCGGCCACTATGAGCAGTACTGCTATGAATACATCCCTTGCCAGTCTCTTCATTTTAGCATTTAACTTTCCCCTTTTTTTCGTGTTTTGCCTTTTTGGGCTTTATGAGGCCTTTCTTCACCATTCCGCTTGCTGTGAGCTTTTTTGCCCTGTTGATGAGGTTCTTATTGTCAAACGGCTTCTGTATATAATCAAGTATTCCCTCCTTCTTCATTGCCTTCTTTTTCTGTGGCGATGCCTCAACAACTGTCAGAAAAGCGACCTTAGCTCCTTTTGAGCTCTTTTTTATCTTGTTGAAAAGATCCCACCCTGACATGTCAGGCATTATCATGTCGAGCAGGATAAGGTCATACTTGTTTTTCTTCAGCTTCTCCAGAGCCTTCTTCCCGCTGAGCACGCTTGTGACATTGAAGCCTTCATTTTCGAGCAGTTTCTTCACGCTCTTGAGGGTGTCGATGTCATCATCGACATGCAGTATCCTGTCGCCTTTTTTTGCCGCCATTCTGATGTTTTTGTATATGATTACAGTCACCTCTTCCTATTTTTAATTTTTTTCTTTTTGGACTGCCTGGTTTTATTGCTGTTTTTCTTTCCTGCTGCCTTCTTTCCTGTTGCCTTCTTTCCTGCTGGCCTTCCTTTTGGCTCTTTATTGCTTTTACTTCTTTTTTTGAGTGGCAGGGTGAACCAGAATGTGGAGCCCCTGCCGAATCCTGACTCAACACCCACCTCTCCGCCGTGCTCCTCAACAATTCCCTTTGAGATAGTGAGACCAAGACCAAAGCCGAGCTCCCTCTTTCCTGCCACTTCCTTCGCCTGGAAGAAGGGATTGAATATCTTGTGGTACTCGCTCTTCCTCACTCCTATTCCTGTGTCCTTTACCTTCACAACCACACTGTCTCCCTGTACTTCAGAGCCCACATATATCCTGCCCCTCCTGTTGGTGAATTTCACTGCATTCTTCATATAATTCGTCAGCACCTGCCTGATCCTGGAATGGTCTGCTCTTACTCTGGGCAGGCTGCCCAGATCACGCTTTATGCTTATGCTCTTCTCCCTGGCAACAGGCTCCATCGCATTGCATACATCCTCTATGATACTGTTAAGATCAATGCTCTTCATGCCAAACCGCATCCTTCCTGACTCAAGCCTGCTTATGTCCAGTATGTCATCCACAAGCTTTACGAGATGGTCAGCGCTCTTGTGTATTATCTCCATCCCCTCCTGCTGGTCCCTGTTCAGGCCTCCGAGAGTGCCGTCCTCAATCATCTGGAGCTGGGAAAGCAGTGGCGCGAGCGGGTTCTTGAGCTCATGCGATGCCAGAGTGAGGAAGTTTGTCTT
>JAWOBY010000054.1:0-5799 GCA_046484055.1 Candidatus Woesearchaeota archaeon
AGGTAGAACGCTTCTTCAGGACATATAAAGAAGAGTTCCTTACAGAGACATTTACATGCATAAATGATTACATACACCACTACAACGAAAAAAGACTTCATATGAGCTTACATTACAAAACACCCCAAGAAGTGTGGGATGAACTAATTGAGCCCTAGTTTTGTGATGCGCCCCACTTTCGGGATAATAGATAAATCAAAGATTTCCAAAACCTTTATAAATCCCCCCAAAAATCTGCTTCTAAGTTCAGATTCAAAAGGTGATTCTATGGGAGAAACGAAACAGGAAAGCGTCGGAAGCCTGCAGAAAGGAAGCTACATCGTGCTTGACGGAGAGGCATGCAGGATTTCCGATGTGCAGACATCAAGGCCCGGAAAACATGGCCATGCGAAAGTAAGGATGCAGGCAGTAGGCCTCGTGGACGGCAAGAAGAGAGAGACCGTCATGCCCGGCCATGACAAGGTCGAGGTGCCGATCATAGACAAGCGCACAGCGCAGGTGCTTTCCATACAGGATGATAAGGCCAATGTCATGGACTCAGAGACCTACGAGACATTTGACCTGGACATTCCTGAAGATCTCAAGGGACAGGTAGTCGAAGGCTGTAATGTGCTCTACTGGGAGATATTAGACAACAAGGTGATGAAACAGGTCAAGGGATGAACCTGATAACAATAATGCTTACCTTTTTGATGTGATAATATGGCCAAATTTGAAGAAGCAGCAGCAAGGAAGTTCAAGAACATGTTCGTCTGCAAGAGATGCAAGACCAAGAGGAGGGCCCCAAATATAAAGGTTCTCGCAGGCCTTATCAAGTGCAGGCGGTGCAACAGCAGGGAGCTCAGGACTGTAAGGAAGAAGTAGTTCTGCATTCAGGCAGGTGAAATCATAGGCCCCTGTAGAATGCCCATGCCGGCAGCAGGGAAGGAGCGAAACAAGCTTTTTATATCACCTGTTATCATCACATAAATATGGATTTTCAGGCAAAGGCAGCTGTCGTTTTCATCGTGGTTCTCGCTTTACTTCTGTATCTGAAGAGGGATAAGCTCCAGAAGCAGAACCTTGTCTCATCAGTGGTCTATATACTGATGTACAGGACAAAGGTGGGCATAAAGCTGATGGACCGCGTGGCAAAAAGATTCCCCCGGCTGCTCCATTACACAGGCATTGGAGGGATCATCGCAGGTTTCATAGGCATGGTGGTCATTTGCGGCTTTCTCATAAAAGGCACGTATGATATCTTTTTCGCTCCTGCTGTGATGCCTTCTGTGGCCATAGTCCAGCCTTTCGCAAAGGACGTGCCCGGAACATTCTATGTCCCTTTCTTCTACCTGATAATCTCAATATTCCTCCTGGTGATAGTGCATGAGGCAAGCCATGGCATAATGGCCAGGCTCTACAACCTGAAGCTGAAATCAAGCGGACTCGCTTTCCTGGGAATCTTGATACCGATAATACCTGCCGCATTCGTGGAGCCTGACGAGAAGAAGATGTCAAAGAGGCCGAGAAAGCAGCAGCTTTCCATACTCGCTGCAGGCCCTTTCTCAAACATAATATTCGCGGGGATAATATTAGCCCTCGTCGGTCTGGCGGTGAGCCCTGCAGTCGACTCCATAGTGGATTATGACGGCGTGCTTGTGACTGATATAATGGATTCAGACAAGGAATTGGCGGCAGAGAAGGCAGGAATGCAGGCAGGGGAAGTGATAAGATCAGCGGGGGGCGTGAATGTCACCACTGTGGATAATCTTACGGAAGTCATAAACAGAAAAAGCCCCGGCGAGACCATAGATATCAGCACTAACGCCAGCTCTTATGAGCTAACACTCTCAGAGAATCCTGAGAACAACAGCGAGCCTTATATGGGGCTTTACCTCAAGCAGCACACCGTGATAAACAAGGGCTTCAGCGACAGTTACGGCAGGATGACCTCCTCAGCCATAATGTGGGTGGTGGGACTTCTGGTATGGCTTTACGCACTGAATCTCGGCATAGGCCTTTTCAATCTTCTCCCTCTGCCGATAACTGACGGGGGAAGGATGCTCCTGCTCGGCCTGGAGAGATTCTTCACTGAGGAGAAATCATTCAGGATATGGAAGTTCTTCGCACTGCTATTCATCTTTCTTATAATAATAAACCTTGGAGCAGGATTCATAAGATAGCTGCAGTCGCATCCTGCATTGCGCAGCAAAAACCAGGAAAACAAAAGCCAGGAGAGCGGATGTGGAGGCATTCCCTCCCTCCAGCACATCTCAATCATTCATCTCATTCCTCAATAAATTTATAAATCAGCATGCCCTAACACCTTCATGACAGGAGACCCTGAACAAGAGAGGGAGAAGCAGAAAAGCTTCGTGGACAGCATGCTGGAAAAGGCCGATAAGGACGAATCAGAGCCCAAACCGAACACTGCTGAAGAGGATCAGAAGGAGATAGAGAGCATAACAGACAGGATAAGGAGAAAGATACAGGGGGATTAAGCCCCTTATCTCTGAAGGTCTTGGCCCCTGCATGAGAACATGTTTGATCATCCACAGGGGAGGATATCCCTGTCCGGCCCCGTCAAAAAACGAATTTTTCTGCAAAAACTTTATATACCTCCTCGTTACATAATAGTCTATAACGCATCACAGAAGAGGATTGAAAGGGGGAAACAGGAAAAAGGGGGAATAGGAAAAACATCCTGAACTTTTTGAGGTGGTTGCATGGAAGATGATTTCGTTGATGATGAATACCTTGAGATGGAGATGGGCAACAAGGAAGATGATGTGTACTCTGATGAGGGGAGAGAAGACCTTGTGGAGAACGGAGAGATAACATCCATAGAGCAGGGATTCATGGAAGGCGCTGAACTTGACGGCCAGCAGGCAAAGTGCGCAAACTGCGGGCAGATGCTAACACCCGGCAATACCATAGAGAAGCAGATGGAAGGGGAGACCAAGTGGTTCTGCTCAGAGGAATGCGTCCAGAGATATGAGGAGAAACACAAGGAAGAGTGAGAGAAGGGAAAAATACCAAATTATTCATTTCTTGTCCTTTTTAAGGTGGCCGTTAAGGAAACTATCAGCTTTTTCAATGACCTTTTCTGCATTACTGAAAGTGAGCCTTTCTGCTGCATCCTCATACCCGAGCCATGCATAATCCTGATGCTCATGGGACAGCCTGACATCCGCTGTTGAAGTTTCTGCAAGGAAGAATGTGACCTCCTTGTGTACTGTTCTGCCCCTTTCCCTGTAGGAATAAGCCACCTTTTCGCTGAACCCCTCAATGAACCTGAGGTCCTTTATTCCTGCCTCCTCTTCTGACTCCCTCATCACAGTTTCTTTCTCTGTCTCGCCCCCTTCAATTTTTCCCTTGACAAAATCCCAGTGGCCTGATTCATAATGAAGAAGGAGGTAGAGGACCCTTTCCGGCTTTCCTGATCCTCCTCTCTCTTTCCTGAATATTACAGCTCCTGCTGATCTCTCTTGAGGCATTTTAAGTATAATCTCCGAAAACTGCGATCGGACCCGGATAACCCCATCCATTCATTTTAAGATGTCTTTCGGTACAGACTCCGCTGTCTTGCCTCTGGCGCAGGCAGTGCACAGGCCTGTGCGTAGGTCAAAATGCTCATCGCACACAACCCTCCCGCACATTGAGCAGGTATGCACAGCCGGCTTCATCTCACATATCATGCATAATCCTGTCCTTTTCATAGGAGCAATGAGGGCATAGGGAGTTATAAATATTGCGTATATACCTCTTTCAACACAGAAACTGCTGTCAAGACATGAATACATACATATCAGAGAGAAAGAGAGAGATGATAGGGAAACAATCCCAACCCCTGAATCCCTCTGTTGCCATTGTAACTGCATAACTGACTGTATAACAAAAACTCGCTGCCCGGAGCTGATGTAGATCCTTTCGGATTTGCAGGTCTTAAAATGCCCGCATTTTAAGTATCTCCGCCTTAAAGGCGGAGTTTTATGCTCCTCGCCTTGACAGGCGAGTTTTTGGATTTGAAAATACTGCGCAATTTTCAAATAACTCCTGCTCAAACCCCTTTATAGAGCCTTTCCGCCAGGAAATCAGGCAGGCCTTCACGCCTTATCTTTTCAGCGGCCCTGTCAATGTCATAATCAACCCTTACGATCTCCGCATCATGAGCTGGTGTTCTGCCGGAGCCCCTTTTCTCCCAAACAACACAGTAGGATGCCCTCGGGTCAGAATCCCTCGGCTGGCCAACAGAGCCGGGATTGACCACCAGACTGCTGTTCAGCCTCTTCACGAAAGGGATGTGGGTGTGCGCCATGACAAGCACTGGCCGGCCGATACCTCCTGCGTACTTCTCTATCAGGCCGGCATCATCAGGGAAAACATACTCATGCAGAGGATCGGCAGGGGAGCCGTGCACCATGAACATGCCGTCCTTCACCATTGTTTGCGGCAGTCCGGCCAGAAAATCCCTGTTGCGCTTCTTGAGATTCCTGCCTGTCCATTCAAGAGCTTTCCTTGCATGAGGGTTGAACCATGAGAGATCAGATGGTTTTGCGCTGTTAATGTCATGATTGCCCGCCACAGATGGCAGGGATTTATTCTTTATGATGTCAACACAACTGTTAGGATCAGCGCCGTAACCGACTATGTCGCCGCAGCAGAAAACCCTGTGTATTCCCCTCTCTTTTATGTCATCCATGACAGTTTCCAGGGCCTCCAGATTTGAGTGGATGTCAGCTATGATCGCGGGCATGTCCATCCCATAAGGGCAATATTCATTTTTATTTGTTTTGAATGATATTGTCCTGAAGGACAGTATGGACAGGCACACAGCCAGAGGTGTATGCTGTTGTTAATGACACAGGAGAGTTGTTAATGATGCAGAGGGCTGTGCCGGATTAAATGGACATGAGACAGGGCCGCCCCTGAATCATGACGGCTCCGAGAGCGAGCCTGCCCGCGGGCCACAGCAGCACATACCAAAAATTATATAAGCGCTGCTGACATTAGGGTATATGGGGTGAAAAAAATGAATGTCAAGGAAATAATGCACAGCATAATGAGGCTGCCTCATGATTCGACAGTGGCTGAGATCGCTTCTGCGATGGACAACAAGCTGACTGGCTCTGTACTGCTTGAGGAAGCGGGAGAAGTGGTAGGCATAGTCACAGAGAGGGACATACTGAGGAAGGTGGTGGCAAAGAAAAAGAACCCTTCTGAAATCAAAGGCCATGAGATAGCCAGCAGCCCGCTCATAACAGTGGATGCAGGCTCTCCGCTCGATGAGGCGAGTTCAAGGATGCACCAGAACAACATAAGGAGGATACTCATAACAGAGAATGAAAAGGTGGTCGGCAAACTGACCGCCAATGCGATACTAAAGAACGCCAGATACCTAACAGCGAAGAGCATGTTCAGGAACAGAGGATGAGGAGCTCATCTTAATCTGGCCCTCACGGCACTTAGCACTACAGCGCTGTTTCCCACAGCAAAAACTATATAAATGAACCTCCTGACAGGACAGGCCATGCCCACGGACAAGGAGCTGAAAAAGGATTTCAAGAAGAAGGCCAGTGCAGAGCCTGACAAGTATTATGCCACCAAGGTCCTCAGGGACGAAGGATTCGAGAGGAGGCAGTGCAGCAAATGCGGGATATTCTTCTGGACAGTCAATGCAGGCCAGGAGCACTGCGGTGATCCCGCGTGCAGCGGAGGCTTCAGGTTCTTTGACGGCAGCCCCGCAAAAGAGAAGCTGGATTACATCCAGGTCTGGAAGAGGTTCGCTCAGCTCTTCAAGAAGTGGGGCTACACACCCAT
>JAWOBY010000062.1:0-8312 GCA_046484055.1 Candidatus Woesearchaeota archaeon
AATGCATCCTGTACAGCTCCCTGCCTGAATGGGGCCGGCTGGTGTTTGAGTATTTCATCGAGCTGACGCTCATCGTTATTGTGGGCATTTTCCTGGCCAGCCTGCTGGAGAAGTATTTCCTCAAGTACAAGACATGGTATCCAAAGAACCCTGTAACATCATTCATATATGCTTCATTGCTGCCTGTCTGCGCATGCGCAGTGATACCTCTTGTGAGGACGATGAAAGACAGGATAAACATGAGAACTTTGGTTTCATTCATTCTTGCAGCGCCCCTTCTCAGCCCTTATATAATAATGCTTTCATTCTCTGTCCTGGGCGCAAAGTACGGGATATTGAGGATACTGTGCTCTTTCGTGCTTGCGATAGGCACAGGATATATTGTGGGTTTCTTTTATGACAGGAGGGATAATATTGAAACAAAGGGATTGGGGGAGATTGCAGGCTGCAAAAAGGGAAGCTGTCCAGTACCAAAGAAGGATGTGTTTATGGACACATACAGGATATTCATTGATATAGTCCCTTACATAATCCTTGCAGGGTTCATAGGAGTGTTGTTTGAGTTCATGGTGCAGGAGAACGATCTCCTTAACCTGAGCCTTGCCAATACCCCTCTTGGAACGTTGATTGTCATCCTTGCAGGAATCCCTTTCTTCTTCTGCAATGGCTCTGAAGTGCTCCTGCTGAGGCCTTTCATTGATGAGGGGGGCTTCCTGCTGGGAACTGCAATGGCATTCTCGCTGACATCAACCTCAATCTGCATAACCTCATTTGTCATGCTCCTGAAATTCCTGGGCAAGAAGCTCACATTGATAATGACAGCAAGCATAATAGTGCTGGTGATGATTCTCAGCATGTTAATAAACGCTCTTGTGTGATGTGGATTTATGTAGAGATTCTATTCAGAAATGATTGTGAGTGAAGTAACAAAAATCCGCAGCCCGTGGCTGCTGAAAATTGCAGATTTTCAGCCCCAAAGATCATGGATTTTTGATTCCCATGGCTTTACGCCACTCGCTTTTGACAAGCGGATTTTTGGAACTTTTAAAAGCCTTCATCTCCTCACTAAAGTGCGGAGCTTCCGGCTTATTAAAAGTGAGAAATGATGAGAATTCAGAGCTTCTTAAGAATCTCCTCTTTAGAGCCCAGCTTCTCCTGGCATTCAGGGCAGACCAGATGCTTCTTTCCCTTGCTGTCCTTGACGAATGTGCCCAGAATCTTCTTCAGGAATGTCTCTTCTATCTTTTTTCCGCATATCTCGCATTTTCTGGCCATGCAGGTATGCCGGAAGGGTGCATATTTAAATATTTCCTCTTGCGAAGGGCTCATATGGCAAGGATAGCTGTGATTGAAAAGGACAAGTGCCACCCCAACAATTGCGGGGATTTCCTCTGCATAAAGCTCTGCCCTGTGAACCGGGCAGGAAAGGAATGCATACTGAAGGGAGAGGACGGCAAGGCGAGGATAGATACAGCCCTGTGTACCGGCTGCGGCATATGCAGCAACAGGTGCCCCTTTGGAGCTATACACATAGTCAATCTTCCGGAAGCGCTTGACAAAGACCCTATACACAGGTACGGAGAGAACGGCTTCCACCTGTTCAATCTTCCCATACCCATGTTCGGCAAGGTGGTAGGGGTTCTCGGAGTCAATGGGATAGGCAAATCCACCGCAGTAAAGACGCTCGCGGGAGTGATGAAGCCTAATCTCGGCAGGGATGAGGAAGCCGATTATGATGAGCTGATAGACCATTTCAAGGGGAGCGAGGCCCAGTCATTCTTTGAGAAGGTCAGAGAAGGCAGGATAAAGGTTAGTTATAAGCCCCAGCAGGTTGATCTCATACCCAAGCAGTTCAATGGAAAGGTGATTGACCTGCTGAAGAAGGCTGATGAGAAGGGCAGAATGGATGAGATCGCTGACCTCCTTGACATAAGGGAATTCCTCCACACTGACATATCGAAAATCTCCGGAGGGGAGCTGCAGAGGGTTGCCATAGCCGCGACAGTGCTTAAGGACGCCAACCTGTACATATTTGACGAGCCGACATCATACCTTGACATAAAACAGAGGATAAAGGTGAGCCGGTTCATAAGGAATCTTGCGGATGCTGATACAGCTGTTCTTGTCGTCGAGCACGACCTCATAATCCTTGATTACATGACAGAGCTCATACACATAATGTACGGCGAGAAAGGGGCTTACGGAATAGTGAGCAATGTCAAGTCAACGAAAGCGGGAATAAACACCTATCTTGAGGGATATCTTAAGGAGGAGAATGTGAGATTCAGGCAGGACAGGATCGTCTTCGGGCGGCGCGCTGAGGAGGCAAGAGGCGAGAAGCCGGAGCTCATATCCTGGGGTAACATACGGAAGAAGCTTGGCGGTTTCGAGCTCGAGGCAGAGGAAGGAAGCATCAGGAAGATGGATGTTGTAGGAGTCCTCGGTGAGAACGGAATAGGAAAGACAAGCTTTGTGAAGATTCTCGCAGGAGCCATGGAGAAGGACGATGGAGAGGTCAGGGGGGATGTGAAGGTGAGCTACAAGCCGCAGTACCTGCAGTCCGACAGCGACGAAGTTGTGGCCTCAGTCCTTCAGGACGCTGTCAACAGGCATGAGGCGCAGATAATAAGGCCCCTGGGCATGAAGGAGCTTCTCACCAAGAAGCTGAGCGAGCTTTCAGGAGGGGAGCTGCAGAAGGTGGCCATAGCAAGATGCCTCTCGCAGGACGCGGACCTTTACCTCCTGGACGAGCCCTCCGCGTACCTTGACGTGGAGCAGAGGCTCACAGTATCAAGGATGATGAGAGACCTCATGGAGCAGAAGAGAAAATCATGCATGGTGGTGGATCACGACCTTCTTTTTGTTGATAATCTTTCTGATGAGCTGGCTGTTTTCGACGGGAAGCCCGCAAATCACGGAAAGGCTGAGGGGCCTTTCAGCATGGAGGACGGCATGAACCGATTCCTGGAGAGGCTTGACATAACCATGAGGCGGGAGCCGGAGAGCGGAAGGCCGAGGATAAACAAGCCGCAGAGCCAGATGGACAGGAAGCAGAAGAATGAAGGGAAGCTTTATTATGGTTAGGCATCAGCCAGCATTTTTTTCTTATTGTGCTCCTTTTTTTCGCCCGCTTCTTCCATGCATATGAACTTATTAAGCTCAATCAATCTTTTAACTGTCTCATTGTCCTCGTTTATCTTATAAAGTTCTGCATTTCCCAGTTTCCTTGTGCGCACGACAAAATTGTTCTCCTCAAGCCTTGCCCATACCTTCTTCAGTGTCTGGTAATTCACATCGCTCTTCTCTGCTATATCTGTGAGAGGGTAATCAAAGTCCCTTGAATATATCAGAAAGTCCAGCACCCTTATCAGAGGGTAGTCTCCAAAAGTCCTTATGAAAACGCTTTTTTCTTCCATAAATTTATGATTAGTGTTACTGATATTTATATTTTTTGTTTATAATAATGTTACTTTTTAACATTGAATGCAGACAGAACCCATAATATTTCCGCTTTTTCCGAAAAAATAGCAAAAAAGTCTTTATTTGGCTTTAGAAAGGCATAAAATGGTTAGATTTAAATATGATGGGCATTTTGGCTTTTTTTTATGGATGAAAAGATCAAAGGATTCATAATAAAGAAGATGTTCCAGCATGGTTATTGGGGTAAGAAGCACACGAGCTTTGACAACATTCAGAAAGGCCTGCCTAGCCACTCAAAAGGCAATGCAAAATCAGTTGCTAGAAAGCTGATAAAAGAGAATATCCTGCTTGCAAAACCAACATCATACGGGCTTGAGGTCTCCCTGAATCCTAAAAAGAAGGAGGAGATAATGAGATATGTCTAAGCAATATATTCAAGCATTTCCCCTGCTCTCCCCCATTGAGATGCCCTGGCCTATGAGGTGGGCCACTCTCACAGGCTCGGGGATGTAGGAGTGTGTGCAGGTTATGCCGATGATTTCTTTCACCTCACCCTCCTCAATGCCCGCATACTGCACGTAAATCCTTCCGATCTTCACCGGCTTTCCAGCTTTCTCGAGCAGTCTTGTCTTTTTCTCCATTCCGAGCTTCTCCAGTGTTGAATGTATCCTTTTCAGGTCGGGCATCCTTCTTATGACCACGATCACAGGGATCCCTGTCTTTCTGTTCAGGGAGTTTATGTCAACCACATTGAACCCTCCGACTGCGATGCCGTCAAGAATTATCGCCTGAAGCTGGGGCCTGAACCTGCTTTTCAGTATCATCTCTGAAATCTTTCTGGTGGAGTCAGTGCCGTCCACATCTATCTCTGAGGAGATCACTCCGTCAATGAAGTCCCCTCCGCGGAAGAAAGCGCCTATGACCTTTGCCTTTTTGTCGCTGAACTTGTCGAAGGCAGCATCATCAATCCCTGCTATGCGGATCTGCTTTTTCATGGTCAAAAACCTGTATGTTCTTACGCTTGGTTACTCATGCCTGGTCACTTATTCATGTTCAGCCTCTTGTAGAACCATACGACAATGAATGCCGCTATGAAGCCGCCGATCCTGTCTGCCCATTTTCTCATACTTTCCTCATGAAGCAGAGGAATCCCGTATGCCCGAGGCTCCTGAATTCAGGCCTGGCCCTCTTCTCATCAATCACCCAGTCCCTCTGCATGAGTTCTGTTGTCCTGATGACCGCAAGCCTTCCATCCTTCTTTCCGGCCTCTTCAATGGTCCGTATGACCTGTGTTATGTTGGGGCTGTAGACAGCGATGAAACCCCCCTGCTTCAGCGCTGCAATGGCGCTGTCCAGTGCCTTCCACGGCTCTCTCATGTCTATGGTGACGACATCCGCATCCTTCTCGTCTATGCCTTCTGTCGCGTCCTTCTTCCTGACCTTTACGTTCTTCAGGCCGAGAGATTCTGCGTTCTCTTTTGTTGTCCTTATGCTCCTGTCATCGATGTCGTATGTCACCACATTCTTTGCTATGACTCCGATGAAGCATGCCAATGCGCCTGAGCCGGAGCCTATATCAACCACAAAAGAGGATTTGTTAACGCCTGTAGTTGTTATTATCAGGCCGAGGTCCTTAGGGGTTATTATCTGGGCGTGCCTCTTTATCCTCTTGTAAGCGTCCGCAAATAAGGGTTTGAAGATGAACATCTCCTTTCCTGTGTTTGTCTTCACCACACCCTCTTTATCGAGGTCCTTCCTGCTTATGAACCCATGCCTTGTGTGGAAGTCCCTGCCGGTGTCAGTGATAGGGTAGGTTTCTCCCCCTCTTGTCATAGCCATCATTTTTATTCCCATAAAATACCCCTCATGACGCGTGTATGTGATTTTGCAGTCTGTGGTTTTGCAGTCATTTGATTGTGCACCCTGGCGGATCACCTGAAGAATCTATCTATGTCCTCCTCTTTCCATCCCCTGCTCAGGAGCACCTTCTTCACCTGCTCCTTAGTGAATCCCTTGTCAAGAGCTCGTTTGATGTATTCCCTGAGATCCTTCATGCGGTTGATCCTTGAGTGGGCCTCGATCAGAGAGTTTATGGTCTCCTCGTCCCATCCTGCTTCAAGAAGCTCCTTCCTTACCTTCTCCCTGGATTCCCCTCTTTCCAGCGAGGAGTCTATGAAGTCCTCTGCCGGCTTTATCCTCTCCACGACGCTCCTGTAATAGAAGAATCCTGATGATAGCACGCCCAGCGCAACAATCACGATGAATGCGACCGCAAGCGGCTTCTTTATCCTGCCGAACAATCCTGTGATGCCTTCCAGCAGCCTGCCTGCTGTTCCCTTCGTGTCAGGCCTCTCTTTCTCCTTCTCCCTGGCCTCCTTTTCCTTCAGCTCCTGTTCAGCTTTTTTCCTGGCCTCCTCAGCAGCCTCCTCCTCCGAAACATCATCTTCAGAAGGCCATATCTCTTCGAGACTGAATCCTGCTTCTGTTCCCCTGATGGAGGTAAGCTTTATTCTCAGATCCAGCGTATCGTCATTGTCCAGATCCAGCTCCCTGGTCTCGTTGATGCCTAGAAGGAGATTGATCTCATCGCTCCTTATGGTCAGGTTGACGCTGTCCTCATAGACCTTATTGATTTCAAGAGAGTGATCCTGGCCCTTTACAGTAAATGATATCTTCTCATATTTGGCCATGGTGAATTCAGGCTCTTCACTTATGTTTATACCCTTGTATGTTGTGAAGGAGAATCCGGCTCCGCCTCCTGTACCTCCTGTGCCCGCGCTGGGGAATTTCTCCGGCTCGCACGCACCCTCATCGATTATGCCGTCGCAGTCATTGTCTATCTTGTCGCAGTATTCCTTCGCGCCCGGATAGATGAAATCATTCCGGTCATTGCAGTCATAGATTGTATAATAGCCGTCATTGTCCTTGTCAAGGTAAGCTTCAGACAGGTTTCCGCACGTTCCTGTCACTCTGTATGTTGATGATATATTGGGGTTGTAGTAGTTCCCGCTGTTGTTCACACAGAAGAAGGAGTCCGTGCCAGAGTCATTGACTCCCTGGCTGTAGAAGTTGTTCAGCCATACTCCTGTGGAATCGGCTGTGCTGGTTATGTAGATGTCAAAGTATCCTGAGCTGATGTTAGCGAAACTGCTTGTGCTTATGTTGTTCCTGTCACCGCTTATGAGCATGCCATGCCTGCCCGCGTCATCAAATGTGCAGTTCTCGAAAGTGTTGTTCCCTGAGCCTGAATCGAGATATACGTTCTCGTATGAGTTCGCTGATGAGTTTATTGAATAGAGTGTGTTATAGCCTGATGAATCAAGGTAGATACCCTGTTCCCCTGAACCAGTGAGGTTCAGGTATCTCAGGGTGTTGCTGTGGGAGTTCTCCAGGATGACATTTCCGGTAGCACCTCCTAAGATTTTCCCATGCTCGACAGTGCTGCTGTTCGTGCCTGAGAGTTTCAGCCCTGCACTGCCAGCGGTGTTTATGATGGTATTTGCTGTCCTTGCATCATTCCCTGATATGAGAGACAGGCCGTAATCATAGTTGTATATCCTGCAGTTGAGTATTGTGATGTTGTCATTGCCCTTTGAGTATATGCCATGACCATCCCCTCCCCCTCTTATCTGGGCGTCATTGCAGTCAAGGGTTATATTATCATTGCTTATGTTCAGCGCGGAGTATCCTCCTGTGACAGGGAAGTAGTATGGATGGTCATCTGCGAAGCTGTAGGTCTCATCACCATCCATGAGAGTTATGGGCTCTCCTGTGCCGTTCTGCTCATCCAATGCAGAGCTTATATTCCTGTACTCGCAGTAGGATGAGTTCGAGCACACCCAGTTGTTATTGACTGTGATGTTGAACACGCCGGTCGTATTGTCTGGTGTGGCATTGCGGCTGCTGTCATAAGGCACTATCCTGAGTATGGTGTCGGGCATGGAATAGTTCCAGAGCCATGTGGTGTCCCATGTGTAGCTGGTGTCTGAGGTGGAGGTGAGGTATGCCCAGTTCGCGCCTGAATCATTGGAGTAATAGATGTGATAGTTTATGCTGTTCGGCGAGCTTTGCTTTGTCCAGTTTATATCCACTATGCCCTTGTAGCTCTCTCCTGCCTCAGGATGGGTCAGGTTTGCTGTTCCGCAGTCCTCCAGAACATCCTCTATGTATGTCTTGTTCAGGCCTCCGGCGTAGAAATTGCCCTCACCGCCAATGCAGAAATCACTGCTGCTGCCCGCATCATAAGCCCCCCTGCTATAGAAGCTGTTGAGCCACACGTTTGTGCTGGTGGCGTTGGCGAGAAGGTCATAGCCTGAGTCTGTCTGCATTATGGTATTGTAGCTGATGTTATTGTCCGAGGGATCCCTTTCTGCCGATGATTTGAGGTATATCGAATTTGCTGAAGCTGTACTGATGACATTATTTTTTATGATATTCTCATCGCCCTCCACCACAATACAGCCGGTGGAGGAAGTGCAGTTCAGAATGGTGTTGTTCTGCAGTATGTTACTGCTGCCGTCATCCCATATTGATATGTTAAGGTCATCGAATATGTTTCCGGAGGCATTGGAGTAGTTGCTCTCTTCAATGTATATCCCTCTGGCGAAGCTCTTCAGTTTACAGCTGTGTATGCTGATGTTGTCGGCTTGAGCGGCATGTATCCCATACCCAATAAAATCCCCCTCCATCTCAGAGCCATTGCAGTCAAGAGTGACATTTGCGGCATTAATGCTTATCACGGCTTCTGACAATTCATCAAGGGGCATGTAAAAACTGTAATCAGAGTTTATGGTGTACACCCTGTCGGACTCCCTGAGGGTTATTCCCATTGCAGTGTTATTATTAGCTATGATCGCCCCGCTTATGTTCTGGTACTGGCAGATAGAGGAATT
>JAWOBY010000034.1:0-54822 GCA_046484055.1 Candidatus Woesearchaeota archaeon
TCTCCTTCTTCACCCTGGCCTCTATCTGCTGAATGAAGTGCTTCCTGCAGAGGTTGTTGTGGTAGGCCTTTTTGGGGCACTTGATGCATTTAGGGGTTTCAGGCTTTCTCTGAGGCATGATTACAGGAATCACAGCCCTTATTTATATACCTTTTTAGTGTCAATCACAGGTTGTCCCCTTTTTGTGACTACTTCTGAATGCTAAAAAACCGAAAGATTTAAATAATAGATATACTACTCTACAGTAGGAATTGGAGGTTTGGGGGTAAATCACCAATCATTACCCGTATTCATGATCACCTCTTTTTCCCCTCGCAGGCATCTCGGATGCCTGCCTGGGGTTTTAAGATCACCTCTTTTTCCCCATTGGAGTGCCTCCGGGCGCTTCGATGGGGTTTTATAATCACAAATTATAACAACACAGATATATTTCTGTTGATATCCTGAAAATTATGAAATAACCTCATCACTTCTTCCTGAAATCAAACTTTATCCTCTTGTGCCTTGGCTCTCTGGGCCTGAATCCAGGGAATCCTTTCCTGCTTTTATCACTGGACCCTTTCTCACCCTTCCTGTAGAATGATCTCACTGCAAGAGCGCCTGCAATGGCCCCTGCAAGGAAATAGAGTATGTTATAGAATGTCTCTGACCTCTTCCTCGGCAGGTCTATCCTCTCGGCCTCGAAATATATGTCAAGATTGCTCAGCTCAAGGCTGTACTCTGAATACAGCAGAGCAGAGTAGATGCTGCTGTTCCTCAGGCTCTTTGCATACTCATAATAACTGTAGCCCACAATAGGGAATATGCCGTTCTCCTGCTGCTCCACCATTATATCCTTTGCGGCCTCAAGCTTAAGGTCGAGCAGTCCGTGGATCGCGTCCTCCTTGTATCCTATCGTGCTCAAAACTATGCTTATCTCCGCCTTGGCAAGGCTCGCCTTGTGGAGGCACACTGCATAATCACCCTCTTCATAACTGGATTCAGCTTTCCTTATGTCCTCCCTGACATCGTTCATCAGGCCCGGAAAGATCATCTGGATGTACCTTAAATATCCCTCTGCCTCGTTGATCTTGTTCACGCACGACTCCTTCAGCTCCTTCTCTGAAAGCTCAAGCTTCTTGCCCTCCTTCCCCAGGAATGCGCTCCATGACCTGGCGGAGTACACCCTTTCCATCGCGTAGGCCAGCTCCCTGTTGGCAGTGCCCATATTCCCCTCCCCGAAAGCGCTGATGCTCTTGTTCAGGTGATCCACAGCATCATTGAGCCTTTCCTTCGACACCATGTACGCCTGCAGGTCAGTCATGGTGGATATCTCGTGATTCTCAAGCGTCCTGCTGAATGATCTTATCTCCATCTCAGTGTCCTCTATGATTCTGGCGAGGTTGTATGATGATGAGTTCTTAAGGGTGAGGACAAGATGATGGTAATCCACATTAGCGCCGAAACAGTAGCTGGCAGCGGAATAGTATCTCCCCTTACTGTACGCCTCATCCGCTGAGACAGTGAGGTTATCCGCTCTTTCTTTCATGTCCCTGGAAGTACCATTAGTATCATTAAGAATGCCTGAGTTATTATCAGCATCCTCCCTGAGGTTTTTGATCTCTTTGCTGAGCATGGAGCTCCTGTTGCAGAGCTGGCCTGCCAGCTTTTCCATCGTCCTTGAGTAAGCAGGGCTTATAGTGACATTCTTTCCATTATCCCTGAATCTCTCTCCTGTGAATTCATACAGGGCCTCATCGAGCGTGCCCACCCTCACCACCTCTACCCCCACATCCTTGCCGTACTCAGTATAATCAATGCTCATATTCTCTTCATCCTTGCCCGCCTCAGTGACGGGTATGAGCACCTCCCCCATGTTGTTCTCTGCAGCAGCGCTGATCTTCTCCTTTATGCCCCCCACTGATCCTATGAGGTAACCTGAGTTTATCGTTCCTGTTATGACAGTCCCCTCATCAAGCTCCTTGTCCTTGAGCAGGGATATGGTGAGTACTGCTGTGGCAGCTCCCGCGCTCGGTCCGCCTATTATGGTCGAATCAGCCTTTATCGTATAGAAGAAATCGAACCTGCTGCAGTCCGCCGTGAGGTACCTGCATGCCATGTCCCTCGCGAACCTTGTGGTTATCTGCGTGTCAAGCTTTGAGGCGGGCTGTGTGTCTATGAAAACACGGCCTGTGCCCCTCTCAATCCTCAAGTCAAGAGTGGCCATGCTCCCCCTGATGCCCCCATCAGGAGTCTCTGAAACCGCAAGCAGCTTCACAGAGCCTGATTTGGCCTGCACAGGCAAAGCCGCGCAGGACAGCAATACAGCGAACAGTGCGAGCATCAACCACTTTTTCATCTTAACCTCCATTCTATCAGCATATATGTTATCATATTGTGCATTGTCCTCTCCTGCCGCATGAACTTTTAAAGTCTTTTAAAGTTTTTGTTTAGTGCCCCCAATGATGTATAGGATCCGTATTGAATATCATATGTATAGATGACGGGAGAACAGCAGAAGATTCCTTCACCGGCTCCAGAATCAGTACTCAACCACCTTTGAAGGGTCGAACTCCATCCCTTTCTTCCCTATCTCCATTTTCATGGTCTTGGGCGAGTGATTTGTCCCCCTCATCTTCACTATCTCAAAAGCCCTCTTCCGCACCCCCTTCTTCTTTATGTTATACATCCTTATGAGGGAATCCACCTCGAATTCAAGGGTGTTCGAGAAAATCTCCTCGCCTCTTGTGGTCTGCTGCGCAGTGAGAACCGCAGTGCATCCCCAGTTGTTTATGAGTTCGAACAAGGAAAGCGCGGCCTCCTTCCTGGTGAGCTCGTCCTTGTAGAGGAGCGAGAAAGATGTTATGGAATCTATGACAAGCCGTCGTGCCTTGTTCTTGGTGATGATGCTCTCAATAGTGCCGCCCCCCTCAATGAGCACCTTCTTCACCTGCTCGGGATTGTACTGCAGGAAGATGAACTTTCCCTGCTTCTCCAGTTTCTTCAGGTCCCATCCGAAAGTGAGCATGTCAGAATAGAGCTTCTCCTTTTTCTCCTCAAAGGTTATGTATATCCCTGTCTCTCCCTTGTTGATTATCCCCTCAATGAGGAATTGTATCGCGAATATGGTCTTGCCTGTCCCGGCACCGCCCACGACAAGGTTTATGCTCTGGGGCTTGAAACCTCCCTGTATGAGCTTGTCAAAATTCTTTATGTATGTGGGGATCCTTTCCTCTTTTTTCTCTGTCATCTTATTACCTTCACTGCGCGTTGTATTATCCCGTTATCATCTGGTAATCATATAATTTCAGTGATAATCATGCACTGTATTGGCAAAACCGCTGAGGCATTCCTTATTCATTCCTCCGTACTCTTCCCTTTCATGGTGTCCTGCTCTATGAGCGAGAAGGGAATCTGGTCAGTGTGCAGCTGCATGCCCTTGTCGGATATTGTTATGGGGAAAACCTTCAGGCTGTGCTTCTGGCCCCGCATCTTGTATATATGGAACGCCCTCTCATAATTGGAGCCCTTCCTTATCATCATGAGATGGAAAAGGCCCTCAAAAAGGAAATCCTGAGCAGAGAAATTGATATTGTCTATGTCCTGAACCACCCTCTCAGAGATGGACATGAGGGTTGCGCCCATGCTCTTGACATGCTTTATGAAGTCAAGAACACCCTTCCTGAAGTCTACCTCGCTCTCATAATAGATGTACTCAAAGAGAGTGAGGGAGTCCAGCACTATCCTTTTCACACCCCCCCTTTTTATGGCGTTGAGAGGCTCTTCAAGGGATATTATCTTACTGCTGGTGAGGTCCTGCTCATAAATCTGCAGGAGATGGTCCTCATATTTTTCAAGGTCTATGCCCAGCTCTTTGGCATACATCCTGAGATCTTTCGCGCTCTCCTCAGAAGTGATGTACAGGCAGGGCTCCTTGTTCTTGATTCCCTCGTATATGAACTGCAGGGCGAGTATGGTCTTCCCCGTGCCGGGAGTTCCTGTGATGAGCACAGAAGAGCCCTCTCTTATGCCTCCGCCAAAAACCTCATCCAGGCCAGGAACGCCTGTCTTGATCAGCCCCATTTTTAGTCCGCTAAAGAAGAGGGAGTTTAAAAATGTTTTTGTTGCCCATGCATATCCAGAGCATATCAAGATATGGGTCTTCAAATAAGAAGAATTTATAATCATGAGGGAGGGGATTGTTATGGCAGAGTGATGGGCTGTTATGAGAGAATAATATATTGATATATTGTTATGAGAGGGCATAACATAGCCATACCTGCAGAGGGCGAAAGCTCCAAACACCACCGCAACCTTTATAAAGCCGATTCCACAATGCAAGGTGCAAAAAGTGAGTGAATGAGTGATATATAATGCGATATGCAATTAAAAGTGGTGTATCATGACCGTAAAGATAAAGGTCGATTACAAGAACAAGCTCAAGAACCTGAAGGAGTACGTAGTTCTGGCCACTGTAGACTCAGAGAGGTACATGGCCACAAATCTCGCCCTTGTGAGGCACCTCACAAAGGAGGAAGGCACACCAGGAGTGTATGTCACCCTCAACAGGCCTTACGAGACCATGAAGGCGGTCTTTGAATATTCGAAGATAGACACTGACATGATCATATTCATCGATGCTGTTACAAAGACTGCGGGCGGCAAGGTGGAGAAGACAGATAACTGCCTCTACATAGGGAATCCCGAGAATCTCAGCGACATATCAATGGCGATGGACCAGGCAGTAAGAGCCCTTCCCGGCAAGGACAAGTTTGTGTTCTTTGATTCCCTGAACACCCTCCTGTTGTACAACTCACTGAAGACTGTCGCCAGGTTCGTGCATTTCCTCGCCAGCAAGATGAGGGTCTGGGGAGTGAAGGGAATAATAATCAGCCTTGAGAAAGAGGCGCACAAGGAGCTCATAGACGAGCTTAACCAGTACTGCGACCTCAAGATGGAGTTTTGACGGGAATGACATCCATCATGAAAAATTGTGAAAAATGCTTTTGTGGAAAATGTTTTGAGGTGATCACATGAAAGAGATAATAAAGATAATCTTCGCCTGCATCGCCATAATAGCCGGCTTAGCGGCGATAATAAAGGTGGCAGGCAATGCAGAGCTGATAATCACTTTCCTTTCCCTCACATTCGGAGTGATGGCCATAATCTGGACCCTGATGGCTCACAGCTCATTATCCCCCGGCTCATCATTGAGGAGCTATACCTCCTACTTCCTCGCCTGCCTCGTGTTCATCCTGATATACTCATTATGGGACAGCGCCGCCAAGATGCTCAGCATCAAAGGCTCCTGGCAGTACCTCAGCTACCTTTTCCTCACCCTTGCATACATAGTGTTCGTGACTGCGGCCTACAAGATATACTATCTGGGCAGGGAGTTCGGCTTCCAGAAAGAGGCTGACAAGATAAAGAGCAAGGTGAGCAAGAAGAATAATGAAGGGAAATAGATTGATGTGTGCATGATAAGCCCAGGAAGTTTCTTGCAGAATCAGATGCAGATTTAAGTTCAGGCCCTCACCTGTTTCGCTTATATTCTTTGATGGCTCTAATTAGAGGAGTATCATGAGGGGGGTCGGGCTACATTCTCCACTCCTTCTTGCAGCTGGTGTCCATCATCCTTATCTTCATGCCATTTCATACGGATTTTGAATGACTCCACCCTGCTCCCTCCACCACACCATATCATCATACGCCCGCCTTCACTGGCCACTCATATCCCAAAAAGGCCGCCGAGAGATGTGAGGAGAAGTTTTCTCACAGCAAAGAAGACAGCGAAGGAGAGCAGGATGAGGGGAAGCATGTATTTCGCGCCCTCCTTGGCTTTTCCCTGGCCGACCTGGCCCAGCACAAGAGAGCCGAGGATACAGCTCATGGAGATGAAGAGCATAGAGAATGACTTGATAAAATCGACACTCATGCTTATGTTGCTTATGGAAAGGGGCGTGCCCGAAGTGTTTGGCATGCTGACCTGTGAGAACATTTTCGTGAGCACTTCCACGACCACTGATGAGAGCCCGAAAAGGAATGGTGAAGCGAGGCCTATCGCTATGAATATGAAGATCCGGTACATGCTTATGTTCGCTCTTGTCTTCTTGTCCATTATCTCCTGATCGCGCAGGTCCTGAGCTGTCTTCTCCAGCAGCGGCGCGAGGTCACCTCCGGAGCGCAGGCCGCTGAGAATTATATAGATGGTCTTCTCGAGCTTCTCTGACCTTATCCTCGCGGAGAGGTCAAGCAATGCCTTCTTGAGGTCCTTGCCTATGGTTATCTCCTTGCCTACCCTGTCCAGCTCCTCCTTGAAAGGTCCGAACTCAGGTCTTGCGGCCATGAAAAGCGCCTTGTCTATGGTCACCCCCGCTTTCAGGTTGCTGGACATCAGCTGGAGCACATCAGGCAGTATGGATTCCGTGAATTTTCCCTTCTTGTCCGCGGACAGGCCCAGCCAGAGATATATGAATGCCTGCACAGCCATGAATGACACCGCAAGCACTATCCAGAAATTGTATCCCGCAAGAAGCAGAAGATACACTGCCAGAAGGAGGGAGAAAAGGCCGGAGAACAGGAGCTGGAATCCGAGGAACCTGTTTATCTCAACATCTATGTTTGAATAATCAAGGAGCTTTTTTATCCTCTTCTTTATCCTCAGGGGGAATATCTTTCCGAAAAGCCTGTATATTGAAAACATATTATCGATTTTTGTTTTGGTGTTTTGTTTTGGTCTTTTATTTTTGTATTTCTTATTTTTTCATCTTCCTGTAGGTTGCTCAAAGCAGGTTCGGCCTCTTTGATGATATCATGCTGAGGAAAAAGAGCTGGAAGAATATGACTGCCCCGAACATCCCCCAGAACATGTCTTTCAGCACCGATTCCCCCAGAGACAGGAAAGAGCCGAGCACCACAAAAAATGTGAGGGCCAGCGCGGGAACGATCACCACTACAAGCATGTAGAACATGGTCAAGGGGCTGAGCTTTGAGCCGTACTCCTGCACCTGCACGATCTGCTCCTCTGACAATGATTTGGTCGTTTCCTCAAGCACAGAACCGAGGTCGGATCCGCTTTTCATGGCTGTGGTTAGCTGCCATATCATCCTCTGGAAATATGTTGAGGGGTTCTCCGATGCTATGTGGTCCAGAGCATTGACCTGGTGGGCGCCCGCCTCTATCTCTTTCACCACCCTCCTGAACTGTTCCGAGACTCCGCCGTAATTCTCCCTGGATATGGTCACTATGACATTGTACAATGGTATGCCCGAGCTTATCTGTATCTGCATGGCCCTCAATGCTGAGAGAAGGTGCATCTCGATCCCCTTCACTTTTTTAATGACGAGGGATTTGGGGTATGTCATCTGCTGGAAGAAGACGAATCCTGTCACGATGATCGATATTGCAGGCGCGGCCACCAGCATATAAGTCAGGCTGTACTTGCTGAGGATCACAGCGGTGAATGCGAGGAGGAACAGAAAGAGGATGAGATCAGAGAATGCCGCCGCGGAGATGTAGGTCGCGGTGCTTATGTTCATGCCCGCCCTCTTCATGTCCAGCTCTACCTGCGGGTTCGATCTCTTCATGAAATCAGCAAGCCATGAGAAGAGAGATGCGCCTCTCCTTACGAAACCCTCCGGAAAAAAACAGTAAGGTATCTTCAGTCTGTCTCTCATCTTTCTCTCATCTTCCCTCCTTGTTCATTGGCTGTTGTCTCCTATGCAGGTCCTGTCAAATGACCTGCTCCCGCGCATTATTTTATTGTGATTGGGTTTTTATTGTGATCAGGCCGAATCAGATTTCCCTCATAAAAATTTCCCCGTAAGCCATCGGATCATCCGGACAGCAGTTTTTTGAAAGGGCGGTCTTTCCTTGCCATCTCAAGCACGGTCTCCTTGTCAAGATAATATTTTTCCACTACGCATCCGACTTTACTGACATCATTTATGTCATTCTTGACCATCCATTCGAGTATCATCTTCTTGTCCGCCAGCTCCTTGTTTATCTCTTTCCTTGTCATCCCCGTGTGCCTGCTGAGATCCTCAAAGAGCTTTATGCTGTCCGAATGGGGGACTACGCTGTCTGTTGAGGGCTTCCACCTGTAAAGCATGTTCGTCCTGACCTTTGTTGATGTGCCCTCTCCTTCTACCATGAATTCTCCTGCCTGATACACCCTTCTTATGCCCCTCTTCCTGTCCCTGAACATCACGACGCACAGATCGACCGCTCCGAGAAGGTTTTCAGGGACTGATATGGGGGGATTCACAAGCCTGGATATGGTCTCAGCGAGGCTGTCGGCGTGCAGCGTGGAATAGACCGAGTGGCCTGTATGCATCGCCTCGAAAAGCACCTCTGCTTCGCGCTGCCTCCTTATCTCGCCCATTATTATCCTGTCAGGCCTCATCCTCAGGGAGTTTATTATCAGGTCAAGCATGGTGATCTCTCCTTTCCCCTCTTCCCCTGCCATCCTCGTCACCATCGGTGTCCAGTAGAGGTTGGCCGGCAGCTGAATCTCACGCGTGTCCTCTATGGATACTATCGAATGGTTCGGCGGTATGAAGGGGGCGCACACGTTCATGAAGCTCGTCTTTCCTGATCCTGTCCCTCCTGAGATGAGGACATTCATCTCGTATTCCACTGCGAGCCATATGAGGGCCATGATATCAGAGCTCACTGTTTTGTTCTTTATGAGGTCTGTGACTGTCCATGGGTCCCTCGCGAATTTTCTTATGGTCACTGTATTGCCTTTTGTGGTTATGGGATAAAGAACCACATTGACCCTGTCGCCTGTCATGAGGTGGGCGTCCAGCAGGGGGTTGAGCACATTGACCTGCTTACCCACCCTTCTCGCTATTATATCTGCGTAGTTCTGTATCTCGTTCTCTGAAGGGACTGCGAGATTGCTCTCCAGCCAGCCGTGCTTCTTGTGGTACACCCTGACATTCTCTGCAGCTGAGTTCACTCTCACCTCCTCAAGGTCGGGGTCTGCAAGGAGGAACTCTATGTCCTTCAGGCCGAGCATGCTATGCACCATCGTGCCTGTTATGTATCTTCTTGTAGTATCATCCACTGATGGAAGGTGCTTGTCGAGGAGGGCCTCCGCTTTTTTCCTTATCTTCTCCTTGAGCTCATCTACAGCATTAGCGTCAAGGACTTCCTGTGTTGTTATGGACACCTCCCCGACTATCTCCCTTTTCATCTCATCCATGAGGGCTTTTGTGGGGGGTGTGAATGAGGGGATCTTCAGGGAGTACCTCTTGACCTTATCCTTTCCCCTGATGATTCTTGCCTCTAACCTCATCCCTTCAGAGTCCACATTGTATTTCTCGAGTATGTCCCCCTTCTTCTCCCCATCCCTTTTCTTTGCTGATTTTGAGCCTGCCATCTTCTCCCCCTTCATCATGATCTGTTCTTCTTCCGGACATGAGTGATTTTTTCCGCTTCCCTTCTGTTCTCTTTCATTCTTTTTTGCCCTTTTTCTTCTTGCTCTTTCCCTTGCTCTCATCCTTGAGGCTCCTGAGCTTTGGGCTTGTGAATGCGGGATAATAGATCTCTATGAGGTTGTGGTCCTCAAGTATCTTCGCCCACTCCTCTATCTTATCCCTGGAGACCTTGAATTTTGATGCAGCCCTGGAGATGGGGACGCTTCCCTTGTCCTCTATGTGTGAATACAGCTCGTCAAGCACTGTGGTGAGGTTTATGCGGGCTTTCAATGGGGCGACCTTCGCAGGCGCGGCCTTCTTTCCCTTGCCCTGTTTCTTCCCTGATTCCTCTTTTCCCTCTCTTTCCTGTTTTTTCCCTTTCTTCTTCTCTTTTGTCTTTGATTCTCCTGTTTTCTTCTTTGAATCCTTTTTCTTTGAGCTCTTTTTCTTTCCGGCGCCCTTCCTGCTGCTCTTTGAGGCCTTCTTTGCGGGCTTTTTCCCGGATTCTTTCTTCTTCGGCTTCTTTTTCTTTGCCTTCACCTTTCTTGAGGATTTCTTCGCAGAGCCCTTCTTTTTCTTTCCCCTGCTGCTTTTGGATTTCTTCTTTGTCTCCTCATCAGTCTTTTTTTCCTTGTCAGTCTCTGTTTCCTTGTCTGTTGTTTCCTCTTCCTTCAATTCCTCAGGCCTCTTCTCCTTGTGATGGAGCTGTCCCTCCAGTTCATTATATACCTCCATTATCTTATTATATGTGCTGAGCTTCTCTGCGTGTTCGGCTCTTTTGCAGAATTCCCTGTAATCAGGAAGGATGCTGTTGTAGATTTCCTCCGCTTCATCGGCTTTTTCAGGGCCGCCTTTCTTGAGGAGGGATTCTATCCTCTTCAGTCTCTTACTTATCTCCTTCTTCTGGTGTCTTGCTATCAGCCTGTCAAACATCGCATATCATTGCCCCTGCGGTTTTTATTGCAATTTTATTAATAAATGTGTGTTTTAATTTCTGGATAGTAAATGTCCATTGACGGGTGATTCCTGTAACATTTATGGATTATATATTTATTATATATTTAGGGCATCCATCCTGGCGGTGTCACCTCATCCTCACCCCTCCTGACCTTCTGAAGCCGAATGCTGTGAGATTAGTCCTGATTAATCTGCTGCCTAACCAGATTTCCGGCTGCGGAGCATCCTGCAAGAGAGAGCTGTTGAGTGAGATTGTGGTGTCCAGCTCTGATGAGAAGTTGCCTGAACCGCTCAGTGATATATTCGAAGCCCCGTCTTTTATTCTTATGGCCACAGTGTCTGAGGGATTCTCCTCGCTTGTGATGGTTATCAAAGCCCCTGCAGATGGGTCTATGGACCTTTCACGGTCGCATCCTGTGTCTTCAGGGCTGTCCACCTCAAGGGAATAGGGGAAGCTGCCTGACTGGTAATCCCACGTGCAGGTCGCATTCACAGGGATTGTTACCATGCTGCTGTAACCCTCCACTGCAGAATCGGGCCAGCGCAGCATCACTTTCCTGGCAACTGATCCTTCATCTTCCTCTTCCCCTGTCCTGTCCGCATCATGCATGCTTGCATTATGTTCGTATGACACATTGAACGGCATGATGATCAGGGGGGTTCCGTGAGGTGTGGTGTTGGTCTCGATCACTGCTCTGGGCTCAATCTCTCTCGTGAAGTTGGAAAGATCCGCCATCCTGTCCCTGAAGATGGTGATGTTATTCGGCAGGGTCTCCGCGAATGATATGTCCCATGAGCCGTCCCGCTCTTCCATCTCCATGCTCATGCCTGAATGCGCTTCGAATGTCTGCCTCACCACTCTCTGGAGCGATGAATCCATATCATGCAGCCTGTTCGCGGCAGTCATTGTCTGGAAGGTTATCTTCTCCTGCTCCGACTCCTCAAACACAAGTTTCGCGAATGAGAACACTGCAAGAGTGATAAGGAACAGGCTCAGGGTGAACAATACTGCCTTCCTTCCGCCGATCATCATTCTCATTCTTTCCACACCCAGTAAGACGCGCAAGCGTATTCCTTTATGTTTCCCTCGCTGTCCCTTATGGCGAAAAATCTCTTGCCCGAGACCACATGCTGGTCTTCAGGATAATCCTTCCCTATGTTGAGTTCTGTGCCGCTCTCTGTGGTAATCCTGAGCCTCATCATGCAGTTCTGAGGGAGCAGGCTTTCCATCTCTGACTCTATGAAATCCTCATCCATGCTCTCAAGGATGCCTCTCTGGTCGAGCACTGCTGTTATGTCAGATCCGGCAAGGGCCATGCTTATTCCTGATATTTTGCTGGAGCCAGCATCCATGACATGAGTGTGCGCAGCGGTGAGCAAAAGCACAGCTACAAGAGCCCCCACCGCTATGTCAAGCGTAAGCACAAAACCTTTCCTTTTCCCGTCCATCATCCTGCTGATCATCACGCCACCATCCTGTCAATCAACCCTATACTTCATTCCCTCTCAATGCAAACTTTCAATCATTCTTTCAAACGCCCGATCCAGGCTCCCTGAAGCGGGCCTCAGCTGAAGACATTGAACCGTATGACGACCTCATCCCCCTCAAGCAGAGCCCTCCTCTCCACACTCACAATAGTCCTGTTACCTTCAGGATCCGTATTGTTGCCGCCTTTCTCAAGTAGGAGATTGCCCTGTATGTCCATCACCCTGATAATGAAATCATGCCCCGACCCCATGATGTCCCTGACAGCATCATAGCTGATGTTGCGGAATGCCTCAAGCTTCTCAGGAGAGATGTTCCTATGTGAGACAGGGTTTGAGAGGCCGATATGGGAAAGTGTCATGTTGGATGTGCTGTTTACAGTGCCTGTTATGTCCTCCTCCCAGTCCTCAGGCATGCCGGGGGATTTGACCAGCAGTTCAGTGGATCTTATGGCGGAAAGCTGGAGCCGCTTGAATTCCTGGCGCGACTCAAGCCTGTCGGTGTAGCTGTCATAGATTAATGCTATCGCTCCTGTCAATATGATGAGTATGCTGGCCGCGAGGAAAAGATCCCCCATGCTCACCTGCGCTCTGTTATTTATCCCCATATTCCTTATCCTCATTTTCCGCTGGCCACCACCTTTCCGTTCATGTTCCTGGCCAGCAGCCCGCTCCCTGATATCATGAAGGATTCGTTTGTCATGTTTGTTATCCTGACAGGCATGGAGCATACCGCTTTCGCATCCCCTGACTCTGCGCTGACCACCCCTTCTGAAAAGCTCAGGTTGTGGCTGATCTGCCTGCTGAATTCGGCTCCGCTCCCGAGGACCTGCAGTTCTGTCAAAGCTGCAGAGATGAGCATGCATTCATCCTCAGCCCCCGCAGTTCCTGCGCTCTCGTGCCTTGTGAGGTTGATCCTGTAAGCGAATAATGACATGAACAGGAATATGATGAGAACTATGCCTATCACAGCCATCATCTCAATGCCCGCCTGGGATCTCTTTCCTGACATTATCCTCTGATTATACCCCTTGAATCATATCAAAAACTGCAATTGGACTGCGATAATTGGACTGCAATGATTGAACTGTAAATTATCCTCCCATCTCTTGGTGTATCAGTATGTGGATCAGTATGCGTATCAGGGTATGCAGCAGCAGGTGTCAGCCTCGGCTCCGCCTGTGCAGTATTCTGATGAGGTTGAATCACCCGCGTAGCAGTCATTGCTGTCGCTGTAGGGGAGGCCGCATCCGCTTCCGCATTTGGGGATGTTGTTCTCGCAAGTCCCTTCACTGAGCCCTTCCCATCCGCACCATCCCGCGCAGCTGTTCACAAATGCCTCTTCCCCTGCAGTTATGTTTATGTTGAGGTTCCTTAACCCTGAATACCCCTCATTAGCGCTGTAGCTGTCATCGATACAGCTTATCTGCCATGTATAATTGGCCCTGAAAAGGGGGAGAGTTATGCTTTCTGTATTGTTCTCCTCAACTGACGAGTCTATGACATTCCATGACAGCGTCCCCCCGTCATCAAGCGTGCCGTTCATGTGGAGTATGCAGTGGCTTATCCCCGAGGTCTTGTCTGTAGTGTTGTACAGGAACTTGATGAGCCAGTAATTCCTCACAGTATTGTTGTCCGGCGCTATGAGATGGACCACAGGGCTGTCGCTGTCAAGTGTGTGATTTATCAGTATCCTTCTCTGGCTGCTGGCCCCCTCATTACCGTGCATGTCAGTACAGTTTATGCTCCAGTTATACCACCCCCTGTCTATAGCTGATGTTATCTCCTGGGGCACACCCCTTGTTATATTGGTGGATATCTTATCCATAGTATCATTGAGGACCAGACCGCAGAATGAGACAGGAGAAGCGTCGGTCACATTGTATGTGAAATCCACAACACTTGTATTCTCTGTTTTGTTGTCCGGAGGTGATATCAGCGTCACGATAGGCGGGTCCGGCTCGAATTCTATGGTCCCGTTGTATTCCTCAGTGGTGTTTATCGTGAAATTTATGACAGCTGAGCTCTGCATTATGTTTCCGTAAGGGTCCTCGCACCTTGCATAATACACATGATTGCCGTCGCTGAGAATGCCGAGGTCCTTCTCATGGCTCAGCAGCGTGCCCACAAAATTGCCCTCCATGTCAGAATAGGACTCATCATCCTGCGAATACCTGCAATGTGCCGGCTCGTCAGTCTCCGCCTTGATCGTCACATCATTGTAGCTTATGGTGCCCGAGGGGTAAGTGTAGGTTATCTCAGGGGGGCTCGTGTCATTGGCCGCTCCTATGAGAACAACGCCCGAATCAAGCATCTCAACAGGGACATGGTATATCCCCTGCCCTTTTGGTATTTTCCCTGTGAGCGGGGCCCTGGAGAATGCCATTATGTCCTCTCCTGTATCAAGCCTCAGGCCCACCTTGCTGTTGTTCACGTAGGATCCTGAAACACCTGCAGGGACTGATATCCTCACATGGTCCCTGCTGCCCGGCCCGAGGGCGTAGACAGAATCAGCAGTTTTTGCTATGCTGTTCACGGCATCATCTGCCTGATTCAGCCTGACCTGAGTCCCTGACTCTGTGACAGCATAATAGAATACAGGTATCATCACGACAAGAACAAGGCCCACAACCATCAGGTATTCCATGCTGGCCTGACCCTTATTCCTGCACCTCTTTTTCATGATTCCCACTTTTTTATGCTATTCAGGGCGGTTTGTTTTTTAAAGGTTGCGGGAGAACTGCGAACTGTACGGAACACCTAAACCAGCCCGTGGAACAGGTAAGCGGTGACATACACCTCAAGGAAAGCGGCCGCGAGAACAAGAGCACAGGCTATAACCAGCAGCATAAGAGAGTCCTTAAAGACGTTCCTGAACCTCTCGCTTTTCCACCTCTCGCCAACAAGGGCCTTTGAAAGCACTCCGCCGGCTATCGCCGCGATGAGGAAACCCGCAATCTCAGGCACCATGTGTATCATGAACAGGCCTGTGATAAGGAACACATGGCCAATCTCCTTAGCGATGTAGTCCGAGACATAGACTATGAAGCTCGCGAACACGCTCGCGTTGAGTGTTATAAGGAATATTGCCCCGACGCCGTAGAACAATGACAGCACGAAGCATATGAGCATGACCATCAGGTTATTCTCCAGCACTCCCGCGACATGGGAGAGTGAAGCGGTGATCTCTCCTTCAAAAAATCTGTCAACCAATTCCTGGCTGAGGCCCTGCTGATTCATGAGGAAGTCAAGCTGGAACTGGAATATGGAATTGAAGTCATGGGCAAAGAATCCGAGAAGGGCATAGCCTGCGAACACCCCCACGAAGAGAAACACATAAGCCTCAAGTATGTCCCTGTGCTCCCTGAAGAAATGCTTCAGGCCGTACCTGCTCTCCCTTTTCTCTTCTACCTCTATAAGCTTTATCAATGAGGGGACTATCAGCAGTGTCGCCAGGAAAAGCATCGCTATGGAGGTGTCATCAAAGAAGAATCCCGCGATGAAGTAGCCGATGATCACATATATGAAGCCGAAGAAGAAAGAGATGTAAGGCCTGTGCTCAATCCAGTCTATCCTCATTGATTCCAGAACCATCTTCCATCTGCTGTTTATTGTCTTTGAGTAGGGAGGTTCAGGACCGTCTCTCCAGATATTCATCAAGGTTAAGCTTGTCCCTGTTCTTACGGAATGCCTTTTTCTTCCCGGGGGATAATGATTCAGGCCCTCCGCGCCTGTTGAGGTATACCAGCATGAATGCTATTATTGCCAGCACGAGCAGTATCCAGAGTATGCTTGATCTCATGCTGTCAATATTGAGGAATCCTCCTGCGGCACCGACACCCTCTGTCTCTTCGCATTCCCCGCAGTCCTCTGGGCAGCTCTCGCAGTCCTCATCCTCATTGCATGTCTTGTCGCCGCAGTGGGGCTCTAGAATCCCTGCCTCGTCCCCTTCATCCTTATCTTTATCCTTGTCATTGTCTTCCTCTTTTTCCCCCTCATCTTCGTCCTCTTCCTCGTCTTCATCATCTACGCATGGGACGCATTCACCGCCTGAATAGCATTCACCGACAGGGCACTGGAATGTGCTGCTGTCAGGACCGTCACTGCTTCCGCCATCATCGTCATCACCATCATCCTTTTCCTCATCTTCATCCTCTTCTTCGCTTTCTGCTATGACAGTAAGGTTCGCTGCTGCGCTGAATGTAAAGCCATTGCCTGCTGTTATCTGCGCTGTTGTCTCATGACCGCCTTCCACATCAGGGGCCTCAAAGATATGGCTGAATCCTCCTGTGCTGTTGTCTATCACCGCGTCCATAGTGGTGTCAGGCAGCGAGAGTGTTATGAATTCCTCTGGGACAAGGCTTCCGTTGTCGTACAATACTGTGCCTGAAGCCTCCACTTCCTCGCCTGTCTCTGCGGGGTTGGGGTCAAGCGCGAGACTGAGCTCATAAGCGTAAGTGACTCTGTAAAGGTTGTCACCGCTTCCCTCATTGCCCGAATTGTCTGCGGCATGCACTGTTGCAGTATAATTGCCTGTGGGGGAGTTCTCATCAGTGGGGAAGCTTCCCGCATAATTGTCCGTATCACCCGCTCTTGACATGCTCACATTGAATGTCCTGTTGGCAGGGTCTTTCATCACCGCGCGGACCGAATCGTCATCAACACCGCTTATGTCTGTTATGGTTGAGTTTATTGTTATATTATTTCCTCTTACTGTGACATTCGCATCGCTGAATGTGATCTCAGGTCCGGATGTGTCTGTTGTCGTCAGGTTCCATTCACCGCTGCGTCCTTCATTGCCGGCATCATCAACGCATTCCACACTCCAGGTATAATTGCCCGGTCCGAGCAGAGACCTTATGATTCCAATCCCTCCATCGCTTGAATTGTCCCGGGAGGTATTGACAGTCGCTGTACCATTCGCCTCTGCTGTATTGTTATCCTTGCCCACATATAATGTGCAGTCTATCATCGAATCATAATCATCTGATGTATTGAATGTGAAATTCACCTTGACATCGGATTCATTGACAGGGCTCAGCAGATCCACCTCGGGCGCTGTCTTGTCCACTATCACAACAAACATCCTGCTCGCATTGTTGCCTGCGGCATCGTCAGCATCCACATGGACCTCTGTCGGCCCTTCAGGCCATCCGTCTGTGCCTATCTCAAAGCGCGATTTATTGTCTGAATCATAGGTTGTCTTATTGACTGTGTTCTCTGAACCCGAATGATTGTATGATACTCCGTCAAGCTCGAAATTGTCTGTGACTGTGAAGCCCAGGTCAGTGCCTTCTGCTATGATCAGGTAGGGGGGATATGCAAGCTTTATGGATGGAGGGGTCCTGTCAAGAGTGTATGTCCTTGAGCCGCTTGTGGCATTCCATCCTGCCAGGTCTTCGCACCTGACAGCCCATTCATGGACACCTTCTGAAACATTCTGCACGGATATGGTTGTTGTCTCATTATTATATGCTGTTATGTTGTCAAGCTCCACCTCCCCGTCAACAAGAAGCTCGCAGCTCATGTTGGGGGCCAAATTGTCTCTCGCAGTGAACTCAAAGTCTGACTGGCTGTTCATGAGCGCATTGTCAGCAGGAGACACAAGCTCGACCTCAGGTTCAGCCCCGTCTATTGTGATCTCACCCATATACACGCTCATGTTGCCACCGTTATTCTCTGCATTGAAGCTGAAGCAGACCTCAAGAGGCGCGGCGCTCGCGTTATCCTTTGTGGGATCCTCATATTCAGAAAGGTTTGCTGTGCCTTCATAATGTCCTGTGCTGTTCACTTCCTCAAGGATCATATGTTTCGTATCATTCAGGAAAGCGCAGTCATCATAATTGAATTTGACCTGCTTAACCCCTGTCTCATTATCTATTGCGGTTATGCTCGCTTCCTGATCGTCTGTCCCTTCCTTTATGTGGAGGCCGTCATATGGTATTGGGTCAGAAAGCGCAGGAGGGGTCGCATCGTTTATCACATTGAGCTCCACAGTGGTGGTGTGCGTCTCGTTCTTGTTGTCCTCTGTCTTTATGCTCCATTCATAGGTCCTGTTCTCATCAACTTTCAGAGCCTGAAGGGCGATGCCGAACTTCTGCAGGTCCCAGCTGCTTATCGCGCCGGTCTCTGTCTCATAATATACTGAACCAGAATCAATCGTGCTTGTCCAGTCAGTTGGAGTGATCAATGACAGTATATTGACACCTTCTGTTTCAAGAGCCACATCATATATTGAGTCCTCGCTCCAGAAATCATTCTCGATCTCAAGCGTGAAATTAGCCTCCAATGTCTCATATATTGTCACAGGGTCCAGTTCTGCTGTTGATGTGTGCTCCGCGCTGACTGATGACGCAGAAACAAGAAGGACAAAAGCAATGAATAATCCTGCAATACCTCTTTTCCCCATTTTTTATGTCTCCATGATGTGCATGGCATGCACAATGCATCTGCACCACACACTGTACCTGTCACACTGTAACATACAATCCAATAAAACCAATATCGTAGTCCAATATGGCTTATTGTACATATATGATACTAGTTTAGGAAAATGTATACTAATGTGGTATTTAAATGTTTCGGTCAAGACTCATCAAATCATAATCAGACCAATATCATTTTCCTCATCCTACAAGCGACAGGTATGCAGGCAAACATTTATAAACCACCTGCGAAAACTTCCAATAAGGCCTAAATCTGATAAACCTCATCACATACCAAAGGGCGCAATAAAACAGCATAACATAGCATATGGGCATATAAAGAACATATAAAATGGGCGATAAACCAAGAGGACTCAACGCAGGGAAACAGCTCAAGAAGAGAAGGCGCCACGGGAGATGGCTTGATAATATATACACTGCCAGGACACTCGGCCTGAGAATAAAATCAGACCCTCTTGAAGGGGCTCATCAGGCAAAAGGAATAATACTCGAGAAACTCCAGCTTGAGGCAAAACAGCCGAACTCCGCCATGAGGAAATGTGTAAGGGTCCAGCTCATCAAGAACGGCAAGCAGATAACGGCTTTCGCGCCGGGGGACGGCGCTATAAAGCTTATGGATGAGCATGATGAAGTGATGATCGAGAGGATCGGCGGAAACAAGGGAAGATCCAAAGGAGACATACCAGGAGTTAGATGGCAGGTCATAAAGATCAATGACCAGAGCCTTGACGCTCTTCTTAAGGGTAAGATTGAAAAGGCCAGAAAATAAGCCTTTTCAATATAAACCTCCCTCCCGCCCCAAGCGCAGATTGAAAAGGCCAGAAAATAAACACTAAACCAAGCCTTCAGTGCTTTTAATGCTTTTTCAGGAACAGATAGCATATGATTCCTGTTCTCAGACAAGATCCAGAAAAAATCAAAACATTTATATATCACCTATGGCCTCAATGAAAAAGAGGAAGTTCTTAGGTGCTTGAAAAATAAGCAAGGAATAAAGATGGAAGAGAAAAAGGTAACCAAGACCGGCACTACAACAGTGGGCATAGTCTGCAAGGACGGCATCGTTCTGGCTGCTGACAAGAGAGCCACAATGGGCAATTTCATCGCCGGAAAGAATGTGGACAAGATATTCCAGATAGATGATACCATAGGGATAACCATTGCAGGAATGGTCTCTGACGCGCAGCTTCTGGTCAAGCTCATAAAAGCAGAGCTAAGGCTGAAGAAGTTCAGGACTGATGTGAGCATAAGCATGAAAGAGGCATCCAACCTTGTGGCGAGCTTCGCATACTCAAACATAAGGAAGATGAGCATGGTACCCGGTGTGGTGGGTTTCGTTGTGGGAGGAAAGGACAGTGAAGGCTACCATCTCTACAATATAGATGTTGCTGGAGGAATAACACCCGAGGAGGATTACACAGCAGACGGATCAGGTTCTGTTTTCGCTTACGGAGTCTTTGAGACAATGTACAAGAAGGGCATGACTGTTGAGGAAGGGATGAAGCTGGCAGTGAAGGCCATAAACGCGGCGCTCCAGAGGGACTCAGCATCAGGATCAGGAATAGACGTGGTCACTGTGACAGACAAGGGATACAGGAAGATGATGACCAAAGAAGTGGAAACCAAACTGGAAGCATGAACAAAACACTTCTTAGGACACTGCGCTCTTTAATGGCAAAAAATACAATATAAGACAGTATCAATCTATCTCAAGTGTTTTGGATTCGTTTCAACCCCATCAAAAAAAGCGGGTTTTTATATGAGAGAAAACATTTTTCTGGCAAAAAGTGATTATAGGTGAAAGAATAAAATGGGAGACATAATAAAAGAAATGATGAAGTACCTGCCTGAAGACAAGATAAGCGACGCAGGATTTGAAGGCGCCAACATAATGTTCTACACCAAGGACAAGGAATTCTTCCTGAACAATAACGGCGTGGTGAAGAAGATAGTTGATAATTTCAAGAAGAGGGTTGAGCTGAGACCCGACCCTTCCATAACCATGAAGGAGGATCTGGCAAAGAAGAAGATAATGGAGATAATGCCCGAGGAGGCAGGCATAACAAACATACTCTTCGACCCGCAGAGGAGCCAGGTGGTGATAGAGACAGAGAAGCCAGGCCTCGCGATAGGAAAGCAGGGGGCTCTGCTCAGGGATGTCAGGGAGAAGACATTGTGGGTACCGCTCATAAAGAGGACTCCGCCCATAAGATCACAGCTTATAGAGAACATAAGGTCCGTACTCTACCAGAACTCTGATTACAGGAGGAAATTCCTGAACAAGACAGGCCACAGGATATATGACGGATGGATAAGGGACAGGAAGCATGAGTGGATAAGAGCGACATTCCTCGGAGGTGCCAGGCAGGTGGGGAGGAGCTGTATCCTGATACAGACTCCGGAATCAAGGGTGCTGCTGGACTGCGGGATAGATGTCGCATCTGACATGAATCCTTACCCATTCCTGGAAGCCCCTGAATTCAAGATCAACGAGCTCGACGCGGTCATAATCACTCACTCGCACCTCGACCATTCAGGGCTCGTCCCGTACCTGTTCAAGTTCGGCTACCGCGGCCCGGTCTATTGCACAATGCCCACAAGGGATGTGATGTCACTGCTGCAGCTGGACCTGATAAAGATCATGGTCAATGAGGGCAAGGACCCCATCTACACTTCTGACGATGTCAAGGAGATGGTAAAGCACACGATATGCCTGGATTTTGAGGAAGTGACTGATGTCACCCCTGATGTAAGGATAACACTCTACAACGCGGGGCATATACTCGGCAGCGCGATGGTCCACCTCCACATAGGCAACGGCCTGCACAACATGCTGTACACGGGAGACCTGAAGTACGGCAAGACACAGCTTTTGAGGCAGGCCGCCACCAAATTCCCCAGACTGGAGACCCTCATGATAGAGAGTACCTACGGCGGCAAGGACAATGTGCTTCCCCCCCTCAAGGATGCGGATGAACTGATGAAGGACATCATAAAGAAGACCATAGAGAGGAACGGAAAGGTCCTCCTCCCTGTGTTGGGGTCGGGAAGAGCGCAGGATATAATAGTCATGCTGGACAGCCTCATGCAGAACAAGGAGATACCTGAGGTGCCGGTATATATAGACGGCATGGTGTGGGATATAACCGCCATACACACAGCATACCCTGAATTCCTAAACAACCACATAAGAAGGCTGATATTCCACAAGGACCAGAACCCCTTCCTCAACAGCATATTCAAGAGGATCGGATCAGGCAAGGAGAGGCAGCAGGTGCTGGAAGATGAAGGGCCCTGCGTGATAATGGCCACATCAGGAATGCTTGTGGGAGGGCCTTCTGTCGAGTACCTTAGGGCGCTGGGTGACAATCCGAAGAACACCCTGATGTTCACATGCTACCAGGGAGAGGGCAGCCTCGGAAAACGCATCCAGGACGGCGAGCGCGAATTCAACTTCAGGGAGGGCCAGAAGACGGAGATACTCGACCTCAAGATGGAGATACACAAGGTGGAGATAACAGACCATTCTGACAGGAACCAGCTGATGAACTTCATAGGAAGGTGCGAGCCGAAGCCAAAGAAAGTGATCATAGACCATGGTGAGAACTCAAGATGCCTTGACCTCGCCTCATCCATACACAAGCAGTACAGGGTCGAGACCACAGCGCCGAGGAATCTTGAGGCGGTGAGAGTCAAGTGAGGATAAGGTGAACAGGCGCCCGCAGCCATGGATCTTTCTTATTGCCTTCTCTTTTTCTGTTCAGTAAATTTTTTATACACAGCCCTCTTCTGTCATGGAGATGCATAAAAAAGAGGGAGTTATCCTCCTGCTCGCATGGGCGTTGATATCAGCAGTGATGCTCCTCAACATAGACAGCCCCACAGGCCGTGCGATCAGCGAGTGCCAGCCCGATGACACATACATGAGCGCGGATGGTGAGCTGAAGCACTGCGATTACTGCAAACCCGAATGGAAAGCTGTAAATACCTCATGCAGGAAGGATGATACAATAACCCAGTATTTTACGGATGAGAATGACTGCTTCTGGAGGACAGGCCTCGCATCAGACAATAACAGGCCCGCGAACAACACTTACCCCTGCGATTATTGCACGCCGGACCTCATAGAGCGCAGGACCAACTGCTATGACGGGAAGAGATATGTGTTCCAGATAGACACCCGCGGCTGCTACAACAGAACCGGCCTGCTCCCGGACCTTCCTCCACCAAGGAAGACAAGGGATTGCAGCAGGTGATCAGGACAGGCAAACGACAGCGGGGCAGTGAAGTGACAACAGGCAGGATAGACTGTGAAGGCCGCAACAGACCGTGCAGAAATCCCAGTTTTTGGGCGCGTTTGACCCCCCTTATGTTTCTAATATTCATCACCGAAAGTTAGCTTATCAGGCATGGACAATCTCTCAAATGAATGCTGCTGAAAAACAGAAATGTTTAAATAAGTCTTATGTTAAAATATTCTTATGTTAAAATGCCCAATCTGTAATAAACCAGAAGTAACTTTATGGAGGAAGGTTTGTGTAGGCCCAGCAAATACTATAAGATGCGGGCAATGCGGGGGGAGGATAGGTGTTCCATACTCTTCATTGCTTTATGGTGTTCCCTTTTTGATGGCTGTTGCATACCTATTTATCTCTGGAATCAATGTAGTATCAGTGTTGGCATTGACACTTACATTCATTTTTGGCCTTGTCATGCGCATAAGATATGTCCCACTAATCCCTAAAGAGAACATTACAATCGATTTAAGCAAATACGAGAAAAAAATAAAAGGATTCTCAGGTCTAATAATCTCCATCATGGCTTTATTGATTATGATTATACCTTATATTACATTCAATAGAGTACAAAATATTTCCATATCAGAGTACATATCATTTACATTGAATACAATCTCCCTGCTTATTCTTAATGTTCTCATGTTCTTATTTTTACTAGTGGGAATTTTTATATTTATCAGACAGATTAAGTAAAGGCACCGATGTTATCAACTATCAGGCTATAGGGGGTATTTTAACCCTGTAAGTATCAAAACCCTATTGGTGAACTTCTTTGATTGTCCTTGTGCTGGTCTCATCATACTGTTTTTTTATGTAATTCTCTATATAAATATTTTTAAGCTGGCCATGCAAAAACCCTCTTTTTGAGGAGGACAATGATAGCGCCAAGGATTTCTACGCGGCCCTGCAACAGGATTATGTCAAAAAGAGTGCCATAGGAGATATTTATCAGATCAGATTACACCCTTTTCCCCGCTTAAGTTGAATGCACCCGCAACAGTAAAATATAAAAACAAGAAATTCTTCACACCGCGCAGGCGCGCGGAGCGCGTGAAATGGGGGGATAAGAATAAGAAAGATTGTGCTGATACTCTGCCTGCTTTTGGTGTTCCTTGTAGCATGCGCACAATACAGCATGCAGGATGGTGATGCTGATGGCGGCGCACCTGAAGAGGAGACTGCCGGCGGAGATGGAAACGCTGATTCTGATGAGGGCCAGAATGACCAGACAGCCCGGCCGGCTGATGATACTGATGATGTTCCCGAAGGCGAAAATTCCCCTGATGTTGAATGCTATGATAATTCTGACTGCGGCGAAACGATTTATGGGGAGAAACACTGCTTCCAGAACGGTGTGGTAACACCCATAACAAAGCATGTCTGCGTGAATCCCGGCTCTGTGGACTCATACTGCAAGAAGGAGGAATCTGATGAGGTGGAGATGTGCTCGCCCGGCAAAGAGGTCTGCAGGGGGGGCGAATGCCTTGTGCTCGCGGAACAGCCCTGCAACGAAACTGATGACGGCAGGGATTATGAGGAAGCGGGAGAAGTTTTTGACGCGGAGCTCATAAAATACAATGACAGGTGCCTTGATGAGGAGACCCTGATAGAATATTACTGCTCAGGAGGAGACAAGGGGGTTGCAGAGAAGGAAGAGCACATATGCGAGGGGGAATGCTCCGGAGGGGAGTGCGTAGAGTCTGAATAAAAGGAGCATAGATCTCTTGCGGGAATAACAGCCGGCAGCATTGTTTGAGCATCTGAAGACAGAAGGAGAATATGGAAGAGAACAGAGGACAGCTTGGGATAATAGCCTGCGATTCAGGAAGGCCTTTCGCAGAGAAGATAATAGGATTTCTTGAAGATATAATAAAATCAGAGAAAGCAAGGAATGACGTGAAGATACTTGACACTCAAGAGGCCCGCTTCGCGAACAGCGAGATAAAGACAGAGCTGAATGAGAGCATAAGAGGGCATGACATATACATAATACAGGATGTGGCCAATTCTGTGACAGGCTCCTCCATCGACACGAACCTGAGGGCGCTGAAGACCGCTATAGATGCGGCATGCAGGTGCGACGCGCATTACGTCACAGCAGTCCTGCCGGTCTTCCCTTACGCAAGGCAGGACAAGCCGCTTGTGAGGGAAGGCATAACCGCGGCCCAGGTCGCCAGGGAGATAGAGGACACAGGAGCTGAGAGGGTTATAACCCTTGACGTGCATAATGAGGCGAGCGGAGGATTCTTCAGGAGAGCCAAGCTTGAGAATCTGCACGCCTCAAAGAACATGATGGGGTATGTGAGGGAGAACATAGGCATTGATGACCTTGCAGTACTTTCACCTGACCCCGGAGGGGTGAGAAGAGCGAACCACTACGCAAAGGCCCTGGGCGCAAAGCTCGGCATAATGTACAAGGAGAGGGATTACTCAAGCGCCAATCATGTGGAGAATGTCGCGCTGCTGGGTGATGTCAAGGACAAGAACGTGCTTATAATTGACGATATGATAGATACAGCAGGAACCCTTGTCAAGAATGTGGAACTGCTCAAGGAGAAACACGGGCCTAAAGATATCTATTTCGCATGCTCGCTGCCCATGTTCAACGGGCCTGCAGTGGAAAGGCTCAGAGGCGCGTATGACAAAGGCCTCCTCACATCAGTCATAGGCACCGACGCGGTATATCACGGAGGGGAAAACTTCCTGAAGGAAAACCCATGGTACAGGGAAGTTTCAGTGGCCAAGTATTTCGCGAAAGTGATATTCAACATAAACCATCACCAGTCATTGTCTAAGCTGCTGGAATAGATGAGAATGAATGGTGCCAGATTCAATAATCCTTCAGGCTCACCTGCCCCTTCCTCTTTCTCTCAGGGACCTTGGCCTTGTCTATGTCCTGGCCGACCTGCCTCTTCACGTTGAAGGCGGTGTTCCTGCCTATGAGGTGCGCGAGAGCTGTTATGTCCGCTGTCTTGATGTCCTTCACATCCCTTATCCTGTTGTTGTAGAGCTTCCTCGCCCTCACCCTGCCTATGCCTTCAAGCCTGAGCAGGGGCAATAGCTCCTCCTTCACACCATACCTGAGCCTTAGCCTTGTCCTTATGACATTCTTTATCATGCGGTGCAGCTTGAGCATGCGGGCCAGCTCCTCTGCAGAGTAGAGCAGCCAGTCCGCCCTGTCAATCTTGGCCCTTATCTCGCCGGGCCTTATATTATACTTCTCCAGAAGTTCCTCCTCATCAGACTCATCGCACCAGTCATTGAAGAACATGGCTGTCTTTATGGAATTGAGATAATCATTATAGTCAGGATCATAGAGCGACGGCTCGGGCACTATCAGTTCGGACTCGCGCTCCGCTATCTCAGAACTCACCGCATCATACTCCTTTGACCTCACCTTAAGGAGGGGCCTCATCTCCAGGCATGTCGATACCATGTGCATGAAAGAGAAATCAGTTATCATCTTATTGCCTCCGAATTTCAGGGCATTGATTATATTATGCGCAGTGAGGGGATCGATGTAGAGCTGAGCCACCCTCTTTCCGAGAGGCGTTGCTTTCAGCTTCCCTTTGTCCATGCTGTCCGCGCTCACGAAATCATCAGCGAGGCCTTCCGCATTTATGAATCCGTAATCAGAGAGGAGCTTTATCATCTTGCGCATGATGGAATCCAGCTTCTCCATGTCCTCGAACTGGTAGGCCCAGAATGTTCTGCTGAAGAAATCAGAGAGCTCTTTCTCAGACTCAACGAACTCAGAAGCTATGAGGGACAGCACATAGGTCCTCAGCACCGGCTCGACAGCAAGCTTGGAGTGTATCTCCTCAACCTCTCCACTGATATAGACATCCTCAATCTTTTCCTTTTCCTTCTCGTTGCCTGCTATGGCTATTGCCTCGCCGTGGCTGTCGTATTTCGGCCTGCCGCACCTGCCTGACATCTGCTCGTACTCCAGCACAGGGATCCAGTCCAGGCCGTTCATGGTATATCTCTTCAGGTCCCTCACTATGGCGCGGAAAGCAGGCAAGTCTACGCCGGCAGCCAGAGTGGGAGTGGCTGATATTATCCTTATGATTCCTTCCCTGAAAGCGTCCTCAATCAGTGTCTTCTGCTCGCGCGCAAGGCCAGCGTGATGGAATGCAGTCCCTTTCTTCGCGCACCTGGAGAGCCTCTCGCACTGCCTTGTAGGCCTTGAAAGAACCTTCCTTATGCTCTCTGACAACTGCTCAAGCCTTTCCCTCCTGTCCCTCTCCTGAGGATCATTCTCATTGAATTTGAGCTTTGAGGCTATCTCCTCCGCCTGCTTCTCCGCCCCTCGCTTTGTATTCACGAACACAAGGGCCTGCTTGCCTTTTTCTATGGTGTCAAGGGCCAGGTCAACAGTGGGATTGTCCGTGGGCTCTTTTATCTTGAGTTTGGCCATGGGAAATCAGTTGGGGGAGTTGTTTAAATAGGTTTTGGAGTGGTTTGAAGCAGGTTTCTTGAAAAATCATAGTATTTTCTCAGCCAGGATCCTGTATTCCTTCACATCGTCCTTTTTCTCAATCTCAAGAAAATCAAAATCATTCTTCGCCAGATAATTGAGCATCTCCCTTCTCTTGTTCCGGGTCTTGATCCTTATCCTGTCATAGCCTTTCTTTTTGGCCCATCCCATGAGGTAAGCCATCATTGCCTTCAGGATTCCCCTGCCCCTGAACTCAGGTATGACTCCGGCCATCCAGCAGTAGAAAGAGCCGTCGCTGTACCTGTCATATGCTATGATATATCCTGCGGGGTTTTCTCCTGAATAAGCGACAAGAAAAAGAAGGTCTTTTCCCCGGGTCTTCTCCAGGGCGTTCTCCTCTGAGTATTGCTTGCCGAACTCTGGTATGAGCCCGTCAACCCTCATGGCCTGCTCAAGGGTGGTTTGTTTTACGGTGATTTTTTCCGGCATTATGAGTATAATGGGCCCGGCCGGATTTGAACCGGCGACCGCACGATTATCAGTTTCACATCCTAACAGGCATCCCTACTAGGAACGTGTGCTCCATTGCCCAGAATAACACAGTTTGTGCATCTCTTCCAGGCTAAGCTACGGGCCCAAAATTTTTCGTGGGGTTTCCGAAGGAACACCCCACCAGGCCCGCTTCCGAGGGTAGATTCCAAAACTTGTTTTTGGAATTAAGGAAATCTCTGATTTCCTGTTTGATGACGCTCCCATGGCTAATATACGGGCCCGAAAAAACGCCCCAGGGCAGACTCGAACTGCCGACCTCGCGGTTAACAGCCGCGCGCTCCACCTACTAAGCTACTGGGGCAATATGAACTCCTTAAGAGATTCAAAATAAGCCGGTTTATTTAAATAGTTTTTGGTAGGGGGAAAATACTGCACAGGCCCATACACGGCATACAAAAAGTCATTAAAAGAATGGGATCAAATAATAAGAAGGTATCATTTCAGCCTTTCAAAACTGTGGACTCTTGCGCTCCTGACCCTGCTGATTATCTTGCCTTTGGGGTCCTTGAGTGTTGCTGTGTCGTCATCATCATTCCATATATGATTCGCATTGTTCCAGAAAAGCTTCGTTGATGTGTCCTTTCCCTTGCCTGTGTAAAGCCTGACCTTCCCGTGGATGCTGAATCCTTCGGGGAACTTATAGACATGCTTCCTGTCATTGTCATGCAGCTGCCATCCACCCATATCAACATTGTAGCCTTCGAGCTCCACCCACTCAGAATTGAGGTTGTCTTTTGCTGAGCCCGGCGCCTCGAACTGGACAGCTGTTATCATCACTTCGCCCTCTCCCGGGCCGCGCTCCTCAGGGGATTCTTTTTCCTGAGCAGCCTTATTTTCCTCTGCAAGGGCGTTCCTGGCCGCATTCTGGGCGACAAGGTCCTTTATCTCCTGTATCTCCTTTTCCTGCCATTCCATATGCTCCCTCAATGATCCGGGGTTTGCGCTGGCCATGGTTGCTTCTATCTGGTCAATCCTCTGGTGGATCCTGAGAACATCATTCTTTAGGTTTGTGAATGAGTTTGTCAGAAGCTTGTTGAGCCTGTCGAACTGTTTTTCCTTTCCGAATGCCATGTTTGATCACCCTCATAGATATTTTGGTTTCTGGGCCTTATAAAAGCCTGATAATGATATTACAACCAATATGATGTATTACTATTTATTAGTAATGACACTAATATATAAATGTTTCGGTCTGAAAATGCACTCCCTCAGTCCTGGAGAGCCATGAGTTTTAAGAAAAATTAATAAAACAGGCTCCCAAAAAGGCACTCATGAGCATATTGACCATAATACTGCTGACAATCATCACAATAGCGCTTCTGCTCTTATTATTCTACAGGTTCTGGTTCCTCAGGGACCCGCTGAGGTGCGTGCCCTCAGGCCACAATATAGTCTCGCCTGCAGACGGCAGGATAATAGAACTCAGGAGGATAAACGGCAGCAAAAGCCGGAAAGCGAATATCCGTAAGGGGAAAGGCACCATAGAGGCGCGGCTCAAGGACACTGTACAGAAAGGATACCTCATAACGATATTCATGACACCCTTTGATGTGCATTATCAGAGGGCCCCCTGCGAGGGAAAGATAACAGGAGTCAAATATACTGAAGGCAGTTTCAGATCTGCAGACAAGCCGAGGCCTGAGAATGAGAATAACCAGATACTGATGAAAACCGGAGCCGGGAACATCAAAGTCATACAGATAGCCGGATTCATGGCAAGAAGGATAGACTGCTTCGTGAAAAAGAATCAAAAGATTAAAAAAGGACAGAAGCTCGGACTGATAAAGCTCGGCAGCCAGGTCACGCTCATCATGCCCTCCAGGAGCGGCGACAGGGATATAAACCCGAGGGTGAAGAAAGGCGAGAGGGTAAAAGCGGGAGAGACCATAATCGCGGAATTTTGACAGCGTGATCCTTCCGCAACCCAACAATCCAGATTGAATATCCCAAAACGTGATACGCCCCAAAGATATAGATTCGGGCCCCGCAATAGAGGTGAAACATGGAACTGATCAGGATACACAAAATTCTGAAGGTACAGGACATATTCACATTCCTCAACGCCGCCTTCGGGGTCATAGCGATCATTCTGGCCATGCAGGAGAAATTCACCTATTCAGCCATAATGATACTCGCCGCGGTCGTCATGGATTTCATGGACGGGAAAGTGGCAAGGATGACCAAAAGCGGACCCCACGCATTCGGGAAGGAGCTTGACTCTCTTGCTGACAGCACCTCTTTCGGTGTCGCGTCCGCGGTCTTCGGCTTCATGTACCTCAGCGCAGCATCAGCGAACAGCCTGTTCAGCATAATCGCATTGACTGTTTTCGTGCTCTGCGGGATAGGAAGGCTCGCAAGATTCAACATAACAGAAGTGAAGGGATTCGAGGGGATGCCCATAACAATGAACGGCATAGTGATTCCCGCGATCTATTTCGCAGGAGTCCCGGCCCATATCTTCCCTTACATATACATATTGTCAGCATTGCTCATGATAAGCTCGATAAGGTTCAGGAAGATATGAGATGCTGAAGTGACTGAAATATTCGTTATTTGTGAATGAAACATTCATTGACTGGAATCATGGAAGAAAACAAGACAAGAGGTGGAAAAGATGGGTTTCTGGATTGAACTTATTACGCACAGGCTGTTCATAGCCTGCGTGCTGACAGCGATAGTAGCCCAGCTCATAAAGATGATACTCGTTTCTGTAAAGACCGGCAGGATCGAATGGAATGTTTTCGGGCTTCCGGGCGGCATGCCGAGCTCGCACGCTGCCGTCGTGGTGGCGATGACAGGAGGCATATACTGGCAGCAGGGTGTCACCCCCCTCACCATAGCAGCCGGAGTCATAGCCGCAATAGTCATATACGATGCGCTCACGCTGCGCAGGGCAGTAGGGAAGCAGAGCGAAGCGCTGAATAATCTCGCAAAGAAGCTGAAGATCAAGGGCCATAAGAAAGTGCAGAGCCTCCTCGGCCATAAGGTTGTAGAGATAATCGCGGGAGGCGTGCTGGGTTACGTGATCGCCTGGGCCGCGTTCCATCTCTGAGAGAGGAAGGCGCACCAGCATATTCACAGGAGGGTACAGGGGAGGATTTGAGAGGGAAAGAACATGTCGCTGGGAATGCTTGTGATCAAATCTTTTTATTTCATGCTTCCGGCCTATTTGGCTAATGCCGCTCCTGTTCTCACAAAGAATGTCCTGAAAAGCCTTGCCAGGCCGCTGGATATGGGCCACCATCTCAGGGGAAGGCCGCTGTTCGGCTCCCACAAGACACTTAGAGGTCTTCTCGCAGCCATAGTTGCAGGGATTGTTGTGTTTCTTGTGCAGGTCTGCCTGCACAGATTCCCTCTCTTCCAGGGGATTGAGCTTTTTGATTACAGCAGCTTTTATTCACAATATTACATTCTGCCGGGCTTCCTTCTCGGATTCGGAGCGATAATGGGGGATCTGGTGGAAAGCCTTATCAAGAGGCAGGCCAGCATCAATGCAGGAGGCAGATGGATCCCATGGGATCAGGTGGATTTCCTTATCGGCGCATTGCTGCTCTTCTTTCTGATATACATTCCCTCATGGAAGGTCATTGTGATCCTGTTTGTCTTAACCCCCTTGATACACATAGGAATGAACCATCTGGCCTTCTATCTGAACATCAGAAAAGTGAAGTGGTGAGGAAGTAAAGAGGTATATTGATGAAGAATGCGGAGTGGCATATGAATATCTTTCTCAGTATCCTTGTCCTTTTCATGCCCTCATGCTCGTAGGCGAAGAGACTCCCTTCAGGCAGGCCCGTGATGAATATGAGAGATGCAGCGGCGGGAAAGAGCGCGGGGGAGATTGCACTGCCCCCACTGGAGAGATAGGCACTGGAGAGATAGGGTATGTAAAAGAAAAATCCGAGGAGGAGGTAAGCGAATCTGTATCTCCTGTATATGTGCTTTCCGTCATGCCATGGGCAGAACATGAACAGGATGCAGAGCGCCACCAAAAGGGAGGGCAGTATGTAACCATCCCTGCTGAAATATAACGCTGATGGTACCGACGCCAGAACGAAAAGGGCCCTGACAAGCAGCTCAAAATATTTCCTGCCCGCCTTCATCTCCTCAGGGGATATGAACGCCAGCAATGCGCCGGCCCACAGGCCTGAGAATGCAGCTATGCACACAAGAAGATAATTGACGAATGCGATTCCTGCCATTTTTTTAACCTTTCAGATAATCTGCAATTGTGATTGCAATTATGATCATCAAGCCCCGTTCTCCCACTCCGAATGCCCCCACTGGATGAGAAGATCAGCCCCAAAAACTTCCGCATCAATGGCCGGATCGCACGCCCCGAAGCAGCTCCCTGCCCAGATGATCATCTCCGCCCCTGTCTGCTCCTTAAGGAAGTCAGCTATCTCCTTGGCCTTTGGCTTGAGCCCGTCCGGCAGCTGGATGCATACCTTGTGTGCTTTCTGTTCTTTTATCTCAGAAGCTGCCTTTTCAAGCTCAATATCATAGCTGCTGATGCCCTCATTGCCTTCTTCCATATGTCTGCACCCGATATCCATACCCGCTATCCATTCCCTGCCCATTCCCATCTATCCATGGTTTATATGGGAGATGGACAGTCCCTGTTTTTAAAGATTTTGATGGCCGTCCGGAAAGGCATGGTGATAGACAAGCGGGAAAACGATCAAGAATGCAGGATAAGAAGATTTAAAGAACAGAACATTTAAAGAATATTTCAGCAGTTGTGTTTATCAGGGACATCCACAGGATTCACCATGTACGGCACTTCGGGCAGTGCATCATATATCTCCCCTACTGCAGGGAATGACTTGCCCGGCGAATAGACCCTCGGATGGCCTCCCATTGAGAGATCTGAACCGATCATTCCTTCTTTTTCCTTTCTTACAAAGTCCGCCAGCTCATTTCCTGAACCCATGAAGAATGAATGCTTCCCTTCATAATCGTTGATCCTGCTTCCATTACTGAGCGCCCTATGGAAGGCTCTGCCAGGGAAATATATGTCAGGGCCCCTCATGGGCGTGTCCCAGTCAATATCCTGCTCTCTGACCTCATGAACGAAATTACTAAGGTCTTTTCTTGAGCCCATAAAGAATGCGAAATCAGCTTTCGGTCCCGCCATTTTTTCACCTCAGGGATTCCTCCATAAGGTCTTCGAGATAATCAATGTGTTTGGATATCTCAACCTGTATCCTGACCTCTTTGTCAAGCTCCTGCCTATTCATTTTTCACACCTCACCCAGAGAGGATTTAAAAGGGGGTTCTTAATGGATGAACTCCCCCTAAACCTTCTGTAATCACCATATAGTGGTAATACTATTATTTAAATGTTTCGGTATCTGTTTAAAAAGTTTTTATGCCCTTATCTTTTCCTCAAGAAAGAGGCCAGAGAGACGGACAAAAAAACAGACAGGCAAAAATCTGCCTAACTGAGATAATTCAGCTTCCCTTCCCTCTTGAGCTGCTTGAAGAGATGGAGATAATCAAGCGCAAGCCTTGTGGTCAGGAAATTCTTCCTTATATGCTCCCTGCCTCTTTTACCCATCCTTTTGGCCAGCTTAGGGTTCTCAAGAAGATGAGTCACTCTCTTCGCTGTCTCGTGGATGCTGTTCACAAGATAGCCGTTCCTGCCGTTAGTTATCTGCAGGGGTATGCCTCCGTGATCGCCTCCCACAACAGGAGTGCCCTTCCATAAAGCCTCGGCCACAGTCAGCGCGAACCCCTCCTTCAGCGACTTCTGAAGCACCACAGAAGATGCCCTCTGTAGCGCATTGACAAGGAACTCGCTCCTCTTCATTATGACATGGATATCAGGATCCTTTGACGAGTATTCAAGCACTTCCCTGTGCACATCAGGCCCCTCAGGATCGTCAGCGGCAGGCTCGCCCAGGAGTATGAGCTGGCAGTCCGTTTTCTCCTTGACCATCTTATAGCTCTTTATCACTCCAACAGGATCCTTGAATCTGTCAAATCTCGATATCTGGCTTATGATGGGCTTATCGCGGTCTATTCCGTATCTTGAGAGCATCCTCGTGACCTGCTTGTCGCTCAGGCCTATATTCTTCTCATTAGTCGGGTCAATGGCAGGATGGAACACATGCTGCTCGGGCTTGACTCCGCTCTTCTTGTACTTGTCCATGGAGACTATCATCTTGTCATACCTGTTTATGTACTTTTTCAGGAAGTTCCACGCGGGCCCGTAAGGGGTATGCATGTCAGCGTGAGCCCTCCATATCCATGGCTGCTTCTTGTTGTAATAGTTTATCATCGCCGCCGGCTGGTGGTCATGCACAATGACAAGGTCCTCCTCCCCTATGTCAGGCAGTCTGTGGGCATTCAGCTTGTTGGTCCTTATGTACGTGTTCTTCATCTTCTTGTTTATATGGACCTCCTGCCCCTGCAGTGCATTGAAGAAATCCTTGGTTATCTTGAAGAAATCCTTGCTCTTGGATGACATGACGCTCCATCTTGAGTGGATGCCTATCCTGTTGAACAGCGGATTCAGGCTCATGAGCAGTTCCGCCACTCCGCCTCCCCTGTGAGTCGAGTTGATATGCGCCACGCGGAGGTCAAAGAATTCCTCGCCGAACTTCTCAAGATCCTCAAGGACCTTGTCGTCAGCTATACCCTTGAACTGTTTAAGATATAATTTTATAGTCCCACCTCATGCAGTTTTTATCTCTATCCCATGTTATGTTTCCAGCCATTTAAAAATGTTTTGAAATGTTTTTGACAGGAAAATGTTCTGATGGGGCATGGTCATGGCCCCTCATGCCGCAAGATTTTTTAATATCATCCCGCCCAGTGAGGGAGTATGACACGCAGAAGAGAGATAATAGACACGCTGAAGCAAAGTAAGATGTCCGCACAGGATCTGGCCAATGAATACAGGACAGAACTCAGATGGATAATAGATGACCTCAAGCACATAAGGAGAACAATAGAGAAGGAAGGCCTCAGTCTCAGGTCAGAGCCGGCTTATTGCAGGAAGTGCGGATTCGTCTTCAGGGACAGGGATAAAGTGAAAGCCCCGACCAAGTGCCCCAAGTGCAGGAGCGAATGGATTGAGAAGGAGATGTTCTTCATTGAATGATGATGCATTGGAGAGATTATAACTCATTGAAGAGGTATTGCAGGATCACTCCTCTTTCCCGCCCTTGTCCTTCTTCTCCAGCGCCTTGTTCATGTCATCAACAAGCTTTTCCGCGTCTATGCCGTGGCCTGAAGCGCCTTCCTCTATGGTCTCGTAGCCCGCCACATGGCATCCGACGCAGTGCAGGCCGTGCCTGAACATGACCTCTGCGGTCTCGGGATACTGTTCAATGGCCGCTCCTATGGTCATGTCCTTTGTTATCTTCCGCTCCCCTTCAGATTTTCCAGTTCCCTGTTCCTTGCCTTGTCCGTTTTCCTTTTCTTTTTCCTGTTCTTTTTCCTGTTCTTTTTCTTCTGCCATCCTGTGAAGCCAGTCATGGTTGTTTATATATTTTTCCCAGCGCACCCCCTCCGGATCAGAATCCTGTCATGTCAATTTAACATCATAACAGATTAACATCATAATAAATCATTTAATATTGTCAGTTCCCTGATTGGAAACCCTGTGATCAGAAAGCCCCCTGCCAGCTCTGCATGATTAAATTTATAAAGCGCGAAACAGGAATCAGTTCCATGAAGTATATCGAACTGGCCAGGACCTACGAAGCTCTGGAATCCACCAGCAAGAGGCTGGAGAAGACGCACATAATATCAGAGGTCCTGAAAAAGACAGGGGAGGATGACATTGAGCAGATCAGCCTGCTCCTCCAGGGGAGAGTTTTTCCTGCATGGGATGAGAGCACTGTGGGTATCGCCTCAAGGAATGTTCTCAGGGCCATAAGCACATCAACAGGCATAAGCGCTGAGAAGGTGGAGTCAGAATGGAGCAGGGCAGGGGATCTGGGAAATGTCGCTGAAAATCTGATCAGGAACAAGAGGCAGCAGACACTGTCCACAAGCGAGCTCACTGCGGGGAAAGTGTTCAGCAATATAAGGAAGCTTGCAAATCTTGAGGGGCAGGGATCTGTTGACAGGAAGATACAGCTGATAGCGGAGCTGCTCACGAGCGCAAAGCCGATAGAAGCGAGGTATGTGGTGAGGACTGTGCTTGAGGACCTGAGGGTGGGCGTAGCTGCGGGCACAATGAGGGATGCGGTGGTATGGGCGTTCTTCGGCGATGAGATAAGGATAAATTATGATGAGGAGAACAAGAAGATAGAGCCCGAGGACAGGGAGAGGTACAATGAGATCCTTGATGCTGTCCAGGAAGCGTTCGACGTCTGCAATGATTTCTCAAAAGTTGCCAGGGCCATAAAAGAGAAAGGCCTGAAAGGACTGGAGGGGATAAAGGTTGAGGCAGGAAAGCCGATAAAGGTCATGCTCTTCCAGAAAGCTGCTGATGTCGGCGATGCATTCGAGAAGGTCGGGAAGCCTGCTGCAATAGAGTTCAAATATGATGGCTTCAGGCTGCAGGTCCATAAGCAGGGGGATGAGATAAAGCTCTTTACCAGGCGCCTTGAGGATGTGACAAGGCAGTTCCCTGATCTTGTGGAGGCGGTCAGGGAAAATGTTAAGGGCGAAAGCTTCATACTTGACGCAGAAGCTGTGGGTTTTGATCCTGAAACAGGAAGATACCTCCCTTTCCAGAGCATAAGCCAGCGCATAAAGAGGAAGTACGACATAGAGAGCATGGCAAGACAGTTCCCTGTGGAACTCAATGTGTTTGACATAATAAGCCATGAGGGAAAGAACCTCATGAAAGAGCCGTTCAGGAAGAGAAGGGATATCCTGGAGAGCATAGTGAAGCAGAAGGACAAGGAGATAATACTCGCAAGACAGATAATAACGGATGATGAGGGGGAAGCAGGGGAGTTCTACAAGGAAAGCCTGGGCAAGGGGGAAGAGGGAGTTATGGCCAAGAACCTTGACGGGATATACAAGCCGGGCAGCAGGGTCGGCTATGGCGTCAAGATAAAGCCTGTCATGGAGACACTGGATGTGGTGATAGTCGGCGCGGAGTGGGGCACAGGGAAGAGATCAGGATGGCTCAGCTCTTACTCAATCGCTTGCAAGGATGAGGAGACAGGCGAGCTGAAGGAGATAGGCAAGGTAGGCACAGGAGTGAAAGAGCTTGAGGGTTCAGGGGTCACATTCGACATCCTCACCAACATGCTGAAGCCCCTCATCACAGAAGAGAAAGGGAGGGAAGTGAGAGTCAAGCCAAGGATAGTCATCGAGGTCAATTATGAGGAGATACAGAAGTCACCCACCTACTCATCAGGATATGCCCTGAGATTCCCAAGGGTGGTAAGGATAAGGGAAGACCGCGGGCCTGATGATGTATCGACCACAGCCACAGTAAAAGAGCTGTATGAAGGACAGAAAGCGTGATGCAGGAGGCATGATAACAGACAGAATATTGGAACTCAGGATGCCTCTTATTATCATCGCTCATCATCATCGCTTTTTCTTATCCTTATGAATGCTCATGAGCCTGAGAGTGAGCACAAAGAACTTTGTCTCATTGGCCCTTCCCTTGCTGTAAAGACAGAGAACATCCATGAGCAGATGGAGCAGGACTCCGGCAACAGCTATGAAAAGGACAGGGGAGAAAAGGCTGACAGCTGAAAGCCCCACAACAAACTCTGCTGAGTGGAATACGCAGAGGACATTGGAATACCTGTTGCCCAGGCAGAAATGGTAGGCCCTTCTAAGGCTGATGTCTTTCCTCTCTATCACATAGGTTATATAATGATCAACATCAATGAAGAATCCTGAGAGCGCAAGAAGCGAATGAATGCCGTAGTAAGGATAAAACACCGCAGCAAGAGCGAGCGAAGCGATAAGATGGTATTGGAGCCTCATGGACCTGAGGCTCATATCTTGTTTTATATATTTTACGGCGGCCTTTAGAAGCTGGGCTTGACCATGATTGATTCCTGACTTATGCCTGATGCATGTCTCGCATGTCTCATTTTATGACCTTGAGATGATCAGGCCTGCGCTTTTTTCCATCATCCTCTCTCTCATCCCTTGATTCCCGGACAGCTTCGTCAATGGCCTCTTCAAGCTCATCATTCACCCCTGTGAGCGCGAACTCCAGATCAGAGAAGGGCATTATTTTCTCCTCCCTGTTAATGCCGTCTTCCCTCATGAAGCAGTCATTGAATAATGAGATGTTATACATGTCAAATTCAGGCTCATAATGCCTGCAGACAGCATTTTTCAGCCTCATTATGCCTCCCATCCTGTGTACCTGTTTTCCTTCAACAATGATGCCCCAATCAATCGAGCCTTTATCCTTATAGAAGAACCTGCTCCTTAACCCCTTATCATATTCCGTTTCCAGGCAGGCCATGAACTGGTCAGCATTTTCCGGCTTGGAATCCCCTGAAAAGAAAGAGAATATGTAGGAAGGGTCGAATGTTATCACACCATGTTTCCTGACAGGCCCGTCATACCCTACTGCTGTCATCACCACCTCATCATCCTTTGTGATGAGAGGGTAACCTGCCAAAGGCCCTGATTCCACAAGGTCCATGCTCGCAGGAGTTTTACTCACAAGAAAGAGATATAGATCATCATTGTCCTTCTTACCGTCAATGGAATTGAGGACTGTTTCTTTTATGGATGCCTTGCCTTCAGAAGTGTATAATCCCCGGAACATGTTATCTTTTCCTGTCTCTTTTTCCTCTTCTCACACGCTTCGTTCTTCTCTTGAAGGGGTATTCTGCCGGAATAAAAGAGATTACGCCTCTTCAATCTGTTTCTTAAAGTGATCCTTATGCTTTTTTGTCCGCTTCATACAACCTGTCAGCGAGGGAGTTTATCCTCTCAGTATAGTCAGGGCCTTCATACTTGCCTTGTGCCCTTGCCCTCTCAAGGCCTTCAGCTTTCCTGATCTTATTCCTGCATCTGGGAACCCCTCCTGATTTGTTGAAGCCCGCAAGATTCCTGTAGCCCAATAGCTGAGCCGCGCTCTCTGTGTCCCCTCTCTTTATACTGTCTTCTACCTTCCCCACATAGTCAGAAAGCTCTCTTGGATTCCTCATCCAGTAAGGCCTGATATTATTACTGCTTTGGTTCGGCATTTTAAGGTTCTACCTAAATTTTAAAGTTCTCTTAGAAAGCTCTAAGAGGCTCTTTTAACCTCTTTTTTACGTCCTGTGTCCGGACCGATATTTAAATGTTGCGGATATGAGTGCAGAAGCGGCCTAAAATCCTTTTAAATCTCCTGTCCATCGCCCCCTGTCTCAGATATCTCCTCCTCCACAAGAGAGTCTATATCAGAGAGGCATCTCATTATTATGTTCTGGCAGTCCCTGGCCTTCTGTCTCAGCTGGGTATCATCAGTTGCGTGCTGGATCTGGGAGAACCTGTCCATCATCTGCCTAAAGAATCTTATAAGGTCGCCTTCAAGCAGGTTCGTGTTCTTGAGTATCTCCAGTATGCGGCTGCCATTATAGCATGGGTTCACCAGGGCTGTCAGAGGGAGGAGATGAGAGAACCTGTTTTTCATTCCCTTGTGCTGGAAAAGCTTTCTCTTGAGGTCAGATATCTCTCCCGAGGGGTATTTTTTGTAGAATTCGGTCTTCTCTCTCGGCTCATAGCACAATGAAGCTATCACCATCATCATCTGGTAATCGTCCAGCTGCTTGTATAAGTCTGTGGCGAATATCTCGCCGGTCATTATCTCGTCAGCGTATATCTTTGATGAGAATCTGCCCTTGCGTGTCAGCCTGCCGTCCTTTATGTAGCCGAGCCTCTCCAGATTTTTCCTGATCTTCCTGAAAGAGTTCCTTATCTCGCTCTTCTGCCTGTGCTGGTATGTGTAGAAGCTCATCCTCAGTATGCTCTCTATCTCTTCAGGGGTGTGCTGGTCTGTTATGTTAAGAACAGTATTCACTGAAAGCCTGAACTGGGACATTATCGGCTCTATGTCCTTGGAGGTTATCCGCTTCAGGATATCATAATTGAAATCCCTCCTGTCCACCATCATATAGACAAATCCTTCCTTGTCTATGCCTCTTCTTCCGGCCCTGCCTGCTATCTGGAAATACTCTTTAGAGTTGAGGAACCTGAAATTCACGCCGTCAAATTTTCTCGGAGACTTGAAGCAGACTGTCTTCGCAGGCATGTTCATCCCTACAGCGAATGTCTCTGTGGTGTATAACACTCTTATCTTGCCCCGGGCGAACAGTTCTTCCACTATGCCTTTCATGAGGGGTATGAGGCCGGCGTGATGGAATGCTATGCCATAAGGGAGGGTTTCCCTGAGCATCTTTGTGGATTTAAGGCTTTGTATCTCTTTTGACGCGCCCTCAAGCCTCTTCCTCACAAATGACATTATCGTGTGATCGCGATCGAACATTTTGGACCTGGCCAGCTCGAGAGCGAGCTGCTGGCAGCCTTTTCTTGAGAAGTTAAAGAAGAAGCAGGGCAGCTTGTCCGTTATCCCGCTGATGAGGTGTATGTGGTTGGGAGGGCTGATCCTCGGCCTTCTCCGCTTACCCCTGCCGCGTGCAGGCAGATCCCTGACAGACCTTATCTCCTCAAGTGTCGTTATGCCCAGCTCAGTATCATAGAACCTCTTGTGCAATGGCACGTTCCTCTCGTTGTGGAGTACTGTGTCTACATTATGGTTTTTTATCGATTGTATCCATGACGCGAACTCCTTCGCGTTCGGTATGGTTGCTGAGAGGCAGAGGAATCTCACATTATCCTGCGAGAAGATTATGGATTCCTCCCACACATAACCCCTCTCGATATCGTTTATGTAATGGATCTCATCCAGAATGACATAGGACACTGAAGCTATGGGCTTGTCATTGGTGAGCGCCATGTTCCTGTAGACTTCAGTTGTCATGACGAGTATCTGCGCTTCAGGGTTTATCACTATGTCGCCTGTGAGCAGGCCCACCTTGTCCTTCCCGTAATCAGAGACGAAATCATTGTATTTCTGGTTGGAAAGCGCCTTTATAGGGGCTGTGTATATGACCCTTATGCCTTCCCTGATATCCCTGTCTATTATGTAATCCGCTATAAGTGTCTTGCCCGATCCTGTGGGGGCTGAAACAACCACTGAATGGTTCTTATCTATCGCCTGTATGGCCTCCTCCTGGAACCTGTCCAGTTTAAGCCCTTTGTATTCCATGCCCTGAGCTGTTGCTGAGGCCATTTATAAAATATTCGATGTTCAGAGATGATATGGGCCCTCAGATGGCAGGCCCTGAAATCTCATTCGAAATGATCCTCATAACAGAATTCCTGTTTTATGCCCTTCATGCTCGGACAGTTGCCTTTTTCCTCTATGAGATTGCCGTAGAGAAATTCCTTGTATCTTCTTATGAGGTCTGCACAGTCTGAGCATCTCTTGAAATCAGTGCCGATCTCTACATGGAAATCCTTTTCATCTATTTTTGTGAGCTTTGTGGGCGTGCTGGCATTCTCTTTGAAATATGAATATATCGTGTCAATGAACCTGCTGTCTTTTATTGTTTCTGAGAGCTTCAGGTGGAGAACACATTTTTTTGGGGCTGTAAAGCTTGTCATCTCCTTCCTTACAATCATGCATCTGGCTGTCCTCATCCTCTGCACTTTCTCCTTCTGACGCTTCTCCATCCGGGCAGGCAGCTTCAGGCTTCCATCAGGGTTGAATTCCACCATAAAACTGCTGTTTTGAAGGGGGTTTAAATTTTTTTGGAATACGGCCTTAATGCAGAAAAATTTGGTGGATTATCCGGCCCGAAGGAGGCCAAGCAATAAAAACGCCCCTGCCGGGAATTAAACCCGGGCCTCCAGGACCGCAACCTGGTGTTCTATTCACTAGACTACAGGGGCTTATGATGCTTATCCTGTTTGATCACATACTCTTTTTGATCGTGGGGTTTCCGACCCAAAGGGAGGAACACCCCCCACAAGACGGCCGGGTCAAGGAAGAAGACCCTTGCTGCCGTTTTCTATTCACTAGACTACAGGGGCTTATGATTCTCCACTAGACTGCATGAGCCTGCGCTCGCAGGTCATCCGTTCCTCTTCCTGTTCATCCTCTCCTGGAATCCGTTGAATTTCTGCTGCATCTTAGGTCTCAGTTTCCCCCTCAACCTCATGTCATAATGGGCTTTCAGTGAGCATCCTGCGTATCTTGACTGCTTGCTTATGGACTTGAAGTTCGATACGATCCTGTATGTCCTCTTTGTTTCTTCACCAATGAGTATGTTCTTCTTTCTCGCTATAGAGTCGAGGAATTCCTCTGCGGTGCCGGCTTTTGAGCATGATACGACCGATCCGAGCCTGCGCAGTGTATGGCCGTCAGAGCCTCCTGTTATTGGCTTATTGTGCGTCCTTGCCCATTCTACTGCCCTGAGATTCATATGCCTCATGCACATGCCTGACAATACCTCGAAGGCGCTTATCCTTTTTATGTGCTTTGAATCGAGTTTGTTGCTCTCGAATTTTTTCTGGGTGTTCCACGGGTGTATCGAGGAAGGATGGGCTGCTGAGATGATGCAGTTATAATCGTATGTCTTCTCCATGAGATCGTTGAACCTTATCCTGCTGATGTGGGGATTCTTTGTGAGGTTCTTCTTTATGACCTTTTCATGATATTCCTTCAGTTCAGAGAGCGAGTAGAAATAAACAAGGAAGTGGGGGCCTTCGCGGCAGGAGACCTCCATGCCTGGTATGATTGTATTTCCGAATTCCTTGTTCTTGCTCAATGCGTCAGCGCATCCTTTTATTTCATTGTGGTCTGTTATTGCCACCCCTATGCCAAGTTTACTGCATTTCTTGAGGATGTTCCTTATCCTTGTATAGGTGTCAGAATACCTTGTATGGTAATGCATATCCACGCAGTTATAGCCTTCTGCATTCAGCTGCCTCAGCAGGGGCTTCCCGAAATGCACCCTCTCTATCATAGGGCTGAATCATTCGATTTTGTTTATAAATTTTGCCTTAAGACTGGACAGATGAAGGCAGAACTGATACAACGAGGGGAACTGATAACCCAGAGAATGACCGGCTCAATGTGGGTGAAGATCCCCAAAATCCCCAGAATCAGGATAATCTTATGGTATTAATCAGATGGTGTTTGGTATGATAGCGCTTTATTTCGTTTGTGAGCGGGCCTGTTCGGGGCTTTTTGCCTTTTTGCCGTTGCCGGCCCTCTTCCTCTTGTTCCTTTCCTTGGCCCTCTCGTTCGTAAGAATTCTACGGCAGTCCACACACCATTTCCTCAGCTTATTGAGGCTTGGTATCTCACACCCGCATCTCTGGCAAACCACTCCCATTCTGCTGGATGTGAAACAGGCCGAATATATAAATATTTCCTTTTTGAGCACTTTATAGTGGTATTCAATCCAAAAGATTTATATATGTGTTATTTCTATTTAGTGGTGATTATAGGGGGTTGGGTGTGGCAGTTTGAGATCCATCAGGACACAAGCTGATAGAAAGCTGATAGAGGGAAACACAAAATGGACAGGATGTTCAAAACCTGCGGCTGCAGGCCGGAAAGCCGAAGGCAGGAGAACTACAGGCAGGAAAACCAAAGGCCGGAAAGAAAACCTGGCATCGCCTGGAGAGCGCTGCCATTCATGATCATATTCCTTCTGGGATGGACAACAGGCAGCATGGCCTCAAACTATGGCGGTATAGGCACAGAAAAGCCGCTTTCAGCAGGCTTGCTTCTCGGATTCAGCCCTGAACTGGCCTCACCCTCAGACCATATTCCCGAAAAGAGCATCCACGTTCTCGATGACAAGGTAATCCTTGATGTGCAGGATGCTCGCTGGGCATCTTTCACAGACACCAACTCAATGGACCCGTTCATAGACAAGGGAGCGAACAGCATAGAGATTGAACCCGAAAGCGAGGATGACATAAGCGTAGGGGATGTCATATCATTCACCACAGAATATGATAGGGGGATAATAATCCACCGAGTCATAAGCAAAGGCAAGGATGACAAAGGGACTTATTACATAACAAAGGGGGACAACAGCCCTTCAAGGGATCCGGGAAAGAGAAGGATTGAGGATGTCAAGGGTGTTGTCGTGGGAGTGATATATTAAGGGATGAAATACAAGACAAAGAATGAAATACAAGATAAGACAAGATCAAGGTAAGACAAGGATCAAGGGGATTGCAGAGAATGGCGGAAGGAGATATAGATTGGGAGGCATGCTACGAATTCATGCGCAGGGTGTCAATGGGAGTGACACCTAAAGTCGCGGAATTCCAGAGAGGTCTCGATCTTGAGACCAACTTGAGGAGCGAGATCACTCTTCAGAATTTCCCTCCCCGTATAGAGATATCGTTCGCCCCTGACGGGCACCTCCAAAACAGAGAATACTTAAATAAACAGCAGGAGATCGCGGACTTCGTGGCATCAACAGCAGAGGAATATTCACTGAAGGCTCATAAGGGATTCTACCTGAACAAGAAGGGAAAGAAGAGAGAGTTTGTGAAATCACAGTATCATTACACACTAAAGCCTGATTACGAAGAGTTCAGGGAATGCGATGGAGCAGTGGATTCCCGGAGTGAAACACAGAACCAGTAATGAAATGATTCTCATAGCAAAAACCTTATAAACACCCCATATAAACTTGTTCTCATGGATATTGAAGGAATTGACCAGTTCAGGAAAGCGGGAAAGATAGCTTCTCAGGCCCGCGAGTTCGGCAAAGGCCTGATAAAAGCAGGAGAATCATTATATGAAGTGAGTGACAGGATAGAACAGAAGATATTCTCATTGGGAGGGGATCTCGCTTTCCCGACCCAGATATCACTCAATGAGGTAGCCGCCCATTACTGCGCCACGCCTGAGGATGAGACCCTTTTCAGCGAGAACGATCTGGTAAAGCTTGATCTGGGGGTGCATGTTGACGGCTATGTGGCGGATACTGCGGTGAGCATAGACCTCAGCAAAGACAACAAGCACGAGAAGCTGATAATGGCTGCGAATGAGGGGCTGCAGGCGGCCATAAATACCGTAAGGCCCGGAGCGAGACTCGGAGAGATAGGCAGGCAGGTACAGGACGCGATACAGAAGCACGGCTTCAGCCCTGTAAGGAACCTCAGCGGGCACGCGGTCGGAAGATTCATAGTTCATGGCCCGCCCAACATACCCAACTTTGACACAGGCGATGACACAGAACTGGAGGAGGGGATGATCATAGCCATAGAGCCCTTCGCAACACCAGGAGCGGGAGTGATATACGAGAGGGACGAAGCCAATGTGTTCATGCTCACGGAAAAGAAGCCTGTCCGCAACATGATAACAAGGAGTGTGATGAAGGAGATAGAGAAATTCAATGGCCTGCCCTTCACAGAAAGATGGCTCACAAGGAAAGGCATCAGCCTGCCAAAGGTCAAGTTCGCTCTCAGGGAGATGGACAACCTGGACATACTGAAGAAGTTCCCTCCGCTGCCTGACAAGAACAAAGGTCTGGTGAGCCAGGCAGAACATACGATGATCGTGACTAAAGAATGGTGTGAGGTGACCACTGAATGAAATCCACCAGCCACCTGCCTGCCGGAAAAGAATGAACTGCCCAAAGTGCGGGAGGGAGATGGAGAACAAGAGGGGGCCGACAAACCAGATACTCTGGCACACTTACTTCTGCCCTGAATGCGGGTATGATGAAGGGGCCTGACCCTGAACAAGATCATAAGGCCAGATTCTGAGCATGATCCTGAGTGAAATTATAAACAGACATCCAGATGTCAATCCAGCAGGCCCTCCACCCGGATCTCCATGAGGGCCCCACCCAACTGCCCAGCTGCCGCGTTAATTTTAAAAACCTCACAGATTCTATGGACGCATGTTCAGCAAATGCTCAGAATCAGGGAATGCCAGGACGGGAATACTCCAGACAGCTCATGGAAAGGTAGAAACCCCATTCTTTATGCCTGTGGCCACAAAAGGGGCTGTCAAACTCATGACTCCTGAAGAGCTTGAAAGTATGGGATCACATGCATTGATAAGCAACGCATTCCTTCTTTACCTGAGGCCGGGCCTTGAGATACTGAAGGACCATGGCGGCCTGCACAGGTTCATGGGGTGGGATAATACTATCTTCACAGACTGCGGCGGATTCCAGGTATTGTCGATGGAAGGAGAGCATCACATAAAAACCTCCCGCAAGGGCATAGAATTCAAAAGCCCTTTCGACGGTTCAAGGCACAAGCTTGATCCGAAGAGTGTGATGGAGATACAGAATTCATTGTCAAGCGATGTAGCCATGGCCCTTGATCACATGCCATTGTACGGCTGCACAAGAAGGGAAGCTGAAGAGTCAGTGAAGAACACCAAAAACTGGATGGAGGAATGCAGGAAGCTCCATGACAATGACAGCCAGATGCTGTTCGGGATAGCTCAGGGCAGTGTATACCCTGATCTGAGAGAGGCATCCACCAAAAAGATAGACAGTATGGGCTTTGACGGGATAGCTTTCGGAGGGCTGGCGATAGGCGAGCCGAGGGACAAGATGCAGGAGATGATAAGACTCAGTGCAAGGTGCTGCTCAAAAGATAAGCCAAGGTATGCCATGGGACTGGGCACCCCTGATGATATCCTCCGGGCAGTCTCAGAAGGGGTTGATTGCTTTGATTCCGTGTTCCCCACAAGGACCGCAAGGCACGGCAGCATATTCACAAGGGAGGGAAGCATAAGCATAATGAATGCGGAATTCAGGGAGGATATGGGTCCGCTGGATAAGGAGTGCGGCTGCCCTGTCTGCAGGAACCACACAAGAAGCTATATACACCATCTCTTCCGCACAAGGGAGCAGCTGGGCCTCAGGCTGGCCTCACACCACAATCTTTTGTTCATCCAGGACATGATGAGGGATGTCAGGAAAGCAATAGAGGAAGGAGTATATGAGAGATTCAGGGACGATTTTCTCAATGGATACAATTCCGGGAAAGATCGCGTTAAAAAATGAGATAAAATGAGGCCTGAAGATTTTGATTACAGACTTCCGGAGAATCTCATAGCGCAGAGGCCTGCCAAACCGAAAGACAGCTCAAGGCTCATGGTGGTGAAGAGAGCAAAAGAAGGCATTGCTGTTGAGCATAAGAGATTCCATGACATCATCAGTTACCTTGAAAAGGATGATGTCCTGGTCATAAACGAGACAAGAGTGAGCAGGGCAAAGCTCACCGGCCGGAAGATAACAGGCAGCAGGGCGGAGATCATGCTGACTGAAAGGATCAGCAAGACCGATCTTAGGGCGCGTGTAAAAGGCAGAGGAGTCAGGAAAGGCAACAGGTACAGTTTCGGAGACGGCCTTGAGTGCGAAATAATTGACAGTGAAGATGACATATTCACTGTAAGGTTCAGCAGGCCGCCGAAGGAAGAGGAGATGGAACTGCCGCTCCCGCCTTATGTCACGGAAAAGATAAGTGATGATTCGGAATACCAGACTGTCTATTCAAGAGAGGACGGCAGCCTTGCCGCGCCGACCGCAGGCCTGCACTTCACTGAAAAGCTGCTCGAGAGGATAAAGAGGAAAGGCGTGAAGATAGCGAGGATATGCCTCCACATAGATTTCGGAACATTCCTCCCGGTCCGAGGCAAACTCGAAGAGCACAGGATGCACGAAGAACATTATGAGATAAACAGTGAAGCCGCCGAAATGATAAACAGCAGGAAAGGCAGGCTTATCGCTGTGGGGACCACTTCAGTAAGGGCGCTTGAATCATCATCAGACAAGAAAGGAAATGTGATTCCCGGAAAAGGCAGAACAGGGATATTCATCTATCCTGGATACAGGTTCAGACTGGAATATGACGCGATGATAACCAATTTCCACCTTCCGAAATCATCCCTTCTGATGCTCGTCTCTGCTTATTTCGGAAGAGAGAGCATCCTGGCTGCCTATGAAGAAGCTGTCAAAGAAAGATATAGGTTCTACAGCCTCGGGGACAGCATGATGCTGATCCCATAGACTGATGATATTTTACAGGGCCTGTTTATCAATAAAATTTTATCAATCAAATCTTATCAGCCCCTCATGCTGAACTCGCAGCCGCAGTATCCCTGCCTGTAAAGCCCGTGCTTCCTGCTCAGCTCAGTGCTGCGCCTGAAGCCGTCGTTCTTCTTCAAATCCACAGGCAGGAACTGAGGGATGGCCCGCTGACCGCCGAGTTCATGGCCTATCCTGATTATGGATCCGCTGTCCTTGTGCGGGCTTATGGTCAGTGTTGTGGTAAAAAGATCGAATCCCCTCTGCCAGGCGCAGTCCCTTGCCCTTCTAATGTTGAACCTGAAGCATTCAAGGCAGCGCTTCCCTCCCTCAGGCTCTGACTCAAGGCCCTTCACAGCAGACAGCCAGCTTTCATGGTCGTAATCATCCTCCACCAGCTCAAGGCCATGGACAGATGCGATCTTTCTCGCATTATCAAGCCTTTTCTCATATTCTCCTCTCGGGAAAATGTTTGAGTTGGAGAAGAACAGGACAACCTCATACTTATCCTTAAGAAGCTCAATAGCGTGCGTGGAGCACGGAGCGCAGCAGGTATGCAGAAGCAGTCTTTTCATTTTAGGGTATTGCTGATGCCATTTATTGCTGATGCCATTTGCCGATGCGATATGTTGATCCCGCATGCTGATGCTGTTGTTTCATGAAAGGCGATGTCAGATATCCCCTATCGCGATCTCTTTCTCATCCCCTGTCTTCATGTCCTTTATCCTGGCCTTTCCTTTCTTTATCTCCTCATCGCCTATGAAGATGATGCTCTTTGCCCCTGTCTTGTTCGCGTAATCAAGCTGTTTTGAAGGGCTTCTTCCTATGAGGTCAGTCTCAACAGATTTCCCCTCTTTCCTGAACTTCTCTGCTATAATTCCTGCTGTTTCCCGCGCTTTTTCCCCCAGCGGCGCGATATAATAATCAGCGCCCAGCTCAGGCTCTGGCAGGAGATTCTTCTCCTCGAGCAGGAGCCGCAGCGTGGCAAAGCCGATAGCGAATCCTGTCGCAGGGCAGGGCTCGCCTCCGAAAAGCTTAATCATATTGTCATAACGGCCGCCGCCGGCGAGGCTTCTGAATCTTCCCCTGCGGTCGAATATCTCAAACACAGTCCCAGTGTAGTAGGCGAGCCCGCGGGCTGTTGAAAGATCCACCTCTATAAAATCTTCCCTGTTTTTGAGCATACTCAGAATTTTTTTCAGGTTGTCAAGGCCTTCTGATTCTATTTCTATTTTGTTTATGTCCCTGACCTCTATAAACTCCTTTATTTTCTTTTTCTGCTCATCATCAAGCCCCGCTTTCTTCAGCTCATTATCAAAATCCTCAGAAGGTATCTTCTGCTTCTTGTCTATCGCCCTGAAGACGGCTTCTATGTCCTTCCCGCCTATGCTTTTTATGAAATCCTGGAGCAGGACCCTGTTGTTTATTCTCACTACAAAATCCTTTTTGGTGAGGCCAAGGTTCTTGAGGCAGTCAATGGCAAGGCTTATTATTTCCGCGTCTGCCTCCGGCTTCGGCGAGCCGAACACCTCTGCACTCAGCTGGTAGAACTCCCTCAGCCTTCCCGCCTGCGGCCTTTCATATCTCCACATCCTTCCGATGCTGAACCACTTGACGGGCTTTGGCAGGATCTTCTGCTTCTCTATGAACATCCTTGTGAAAGGCACTGTAAGGTCAAACCTCAGGCCGAATTCCTCATCGCCTCTTTTCTCCAGAGTGAATATCTGCTGTTTTATCTCCTCCCCTGATTTTGCAGTGAGGAGATTTAGATCCTCGAATGCAGGGCTTTCAACCTCCCTGAATGCGTAGCTTCCAGCGCAGTTCCTCATTGCTTCAGCTATTCTGTTGAAAACTGCCCTGCCCTCAGGATACTGGTCCCTCGTCCCTTTGGGTTTCTGGAATGTCATAATCTCCCTCCTGCCTTTTTTGTTTAAATAGTTTTTGCTAAAGATATGCCTGCTGAATGCATGTGCCTGCGATCATGACTGCGGCGCTCACGGAAAATTAAGGGCAACAACGGACGAGCACTGAGTGCGGAGTGAAAAAACATACGAAGCGCGCGGTCTTTTCCTTTACGAATACGATGAAATCCGATAAGCGGATTTTCAGCGGTGTGCAAGCCCATTGCTGCTGCCCTGAAAAAATGTTTCCACTTTACCACCAGATCCAATCGCCGCTGGAATCACTTGCCACCAGATCCAATTGCCAATTGATTCACAAAACGCTTTTAGTGCTGGGGATGCCTTTCTGCCTAAAATCATTCTCTGCAGCCATCCTCAATGCAACACCAAAGCACTTGAAGATCGCCTCGATCCTGTGGTGGTCATTCCTTCCGCTGAGCAGTCTTATGTTCAATGTCATTCCCGAGTTCTGCGCAAGGGCATCAAAAAAATCATAGACTGATTCTGTCGGGAGGTCGCCTACCTTATCTCTCGCAAAATCTGCATCAAGGACAAATGAGTGCCTTCCTGCGAGGTCTATGCTTACAAGCGCAAGAGCCTCACCAGTAGGCACTATCGCCCAGCCGAACCTCCTGATGCCTGCTTTGTTGCCGAGAGCCTTCTTCAATGCCATCCCGATCACGATACCAGTGTCCTCGATAGTGTGGTGCTCGTCTATCCATGTGTCTCCCCTTGCATCAATGATCATGTCGATGATGCTGTGCTTCGACACCTGCTCAAGCATATGTGTCAGCATACCCAAAGGAGTCCTTATCCTGCTCTTTCCCTCCCCTCCCAGAAGAAGAGAGACGGAGATATTTGCCTCTCCTGTCTCTCCCCTCCTAGAAGAAGAGAGACGGAGATATTTGCCTCTCCTGTCTCTCTCTTGACACTGATTCTCTTTGCTCTCATTTTAGCCTCTTTTCGATCAGCCTCGCCACCTTCTCCGGAGGGATCTCCTCTGCTGACATGGTGACATTTATCATGTACAGCACATCCGCTATCTCCCCAACTATCTCGTCTTCGCTGCATCCATTGTCTATCTTGGAGTAAAGTTCAAGCAGTTCCTCGCCTGTCTTGTTCCTTCTCATCTTCCAGTCACTGAGCAGCATTGATGTGAGGGAGTCCTCTTCAGGACTGCGCTTCTTTTCCTCAACCTGCCCATAGTCCATGCAGAAAGCTGAGCCCAGCATATAGGGGTCCTGTCCGATGAGAACCACATCACTGAACCTCACAGGCTGTATTATCCTCAGACCATTCTCTTCACAGTTTTTCCCGCTGTATATTATCTCTACACAGCAGTCATTCGTGCCGTCTAAAACAGTCTCTTCAGTGCCTCCTGAATACAGGCTGACTTTTGCCCTGCCTTCAAAGTACCTGTCAATGAACCTGCGGGAAGTGAACTCATATTTGGAATTGACAGCCACTCTTGCTTCGCTTCCTGCTTCCGTATCTGTTTTGGACATGAGGCACAGGGCCGGCCTTCCGAATCTGGCGTTCTCATCGAACCAGTCATAAGTGTTGAGCGCCTTTGTGCTGCACTTATCAATCTCGATGAGATCAGACCTCATTACGAATTCGTCAAAGAGGTCATCGCCTGTAAGCCCGTAAGCAGGCAGATTGCGCCTGTTGAGCTCTTCCACCCTTCTCGGTATGTCCTCCCCTCTCGCCATCAACAGCTCAAGAGTCTGGCCATCATCCAGTGTCGCTCTTGTCTTGCCACCCTCCCCCAGGTTGGAAACCGAACTCTCTGGTATGCCTATCTCCGGAAGAATTGATAGGACATAATCATTCAGGCCTCCGTTCTTGGGGATGAAGAGGCATGCATACTCATCATCTATCATTCCTGATATGTTTTCGCGGTACATTTTATTGACCTCCGCATTTATAGCCTGCCGGCTTTTTTCATTCAAGCTCATAGCTCACGCTATTCCAAAAACAAAAACCATTTAGCATTCAATCAAGCCCAAATAAGCCTTATTTTGCTTTTTTGGGTTTAAAGAACGTTTTTTTATAGAGATAGAGCTAGCCGAGGCTAGCCATGGAATTCATAAGAATTATTTCCGAAGCAAAAGCTAAACAAAACTAAGAACAGTTCACAAACAATGAATACAATCACTTTTTGCCATTTTTGGTCACTGAAAACAGCATGGGTTATGGATTTATAAGTTTTTTGATTTTTGTTTTTATCGTTATGATAATTCATAAAGTTAGAGAATATCCAGTAATGTTGATGGACTGCTCATGCTTTTGTTTCATCCTTTCCCTTCAAAGGAGACGGGCTGTTATTTATTATCTTAGTCACCCTGTCATTGAGTTCATAGCCGTCCTCCCCGCAGTGCATGTAAAAATAATGGTCAATGTCCTCAAACATCTTTAGGCAGTCCATGCCGCCGTAGAATTCCATTATGTTTCCTTTCTTTGCCGCAAAGGAGAGCATTGAGAGCATGCTTCCGAGAGGTATCGGCTCTTCCCCTCTCTTGCCGAACAGGGTTTCAGGCTTACCATGATATGTATGTATCTTGGCTATTCCAGTGCATGTCCTCATATGTATCCCTATGTTGTTCTCCACTACAACAGTGAGCTTGTAGTCATACTTGCCTTCCGCCTCATCAATCCTGGATGTTTTGTGCTTGGGGAGGAGCCCGTAGATATATTTTTCACCCTCCATGAAGTAATTATGCATGCCTTTCAGTGTGTCCGCGAGCGTCCTGAAAGGAGCATCATGATCCACCATATTATCTATCTTGCCATGATGCCTCTGGAGGAAATGTATAGTGCTCCTTGCTGTCTCAGCAAGGTTGCGGGCCGATGCCACATGCTCTCTCAGGTCCTTCAGCTCCTTGTTTGTCCTCTTTGAATTGAGGCCCCTGAAATAGTTGTCATATTTGGATTCCGCATTGTGCAATGAACTTTCTATTGTCCTCATCCTCTCCTCATCAAAGCCGTCCTCACCCATCCGTTTCTTCAGCATTGCCACCAGCTGGCCGATGTTATCGGTGTCCTCCATGCAGAGGTATCCTGTCTTGGCCCTGAACTCGCTGGATGCTGTCATGTAGAAATTGGCCACTTCCTTTATCTTCCTGCCTGTCTCCTTGTTGGGGCTCATCCTGAAACCGATTTCAGATGGATGCTATATAAATTTTTCTGTGAGAACCATTTTTGAGTGGTCAATGATTGGCGGCTAATCAGGCGGTTCTTATTTGCTCTCATGATTGGGATGATTATGCCCTTTCTTTTTTCTCTGGTCAAGGTGTTCTATGTGTGATATCTTCTCTTTCAGGAAGCTGTTAAGGTTCAGCTTGTTCTTTTCTATCATTGTTGAGAAATGCTTTCCCCCCAGGAAGTGGGGCATGATAACATATGTCGCTCCCTCCTCATACAGCCTTTCAGCCTCGTCTATCTGGTGTGAAACAACCGCGATAACAGCGTTCTTGTTCACCTCTGTGACCTTGTTTATGATAAGGAGATTGGTGTCAAGAGAGGGTATTGTTGATATAATCATCTTCGCGTCCCTGAAGTTTAAATCCCCCAAGAGCTCTGAGTCATTCGCGTCCCCGTATCTGCAGTCATAACCATCTTTTGAGAGCTGTGTGATTATGTCCGGATCATAATCTATGATAAGGAACTTCTTCTTTATCTTTTTCAGTGATTCCAGGATATCCAGCCCTATCCTGTTGTACCCAAAAAGTATTATCTCATGGTCGTTTTCAGAGTGATACCTGTGCTCATCCACTTTCCTCCCTCCCCTCTCAAAGATTGAAAGGTATCCTGAAAGGCGGGGGTATATCCTGCCTGAATACAATATCATATATGTTGAGCCGGCAAAAGTGAGCAGGGCGATAGCGGTTATCATTGAAAGCGTCTCCCTGGAGACATGGCCCACTGAGACCCCCATTGTAACAACTATCAGTGAGAATTCGCTTATCTGCGCGACCGTAAGGCCGGCCAGGAAACTGCTTCTTTTTGTGTAGCCCAAAAGCCCCATGAGTGTCATTACAATGATAGGATTTCCTATCAGCACGAACAATGAAAGCCCGATTATGGCTCCTAAGTTATGAATTATGTTTGAGAAAACCATCTGCGAGCCCAGCATGATAAAGAATAGTATCAGAAAAAAGTCCCTCAATGGCTTCATCTTTGAGCTTATCTCAAAATGGTAAGGGGACATGGACAGGGTTATGCCTGCAAGCAAAGCTCCTGCTTCAATGGAGAAATTCAGATAATGGAACAGTGATGCGACAACAAAACACCAGCTGATGGAGAAAAGGAGCAGGAACTCCTGTGATTTGGCCGCTGCCTTTGTCAGCCTCGGGAGTATGTAAAGCGTAAGTAAAAACAGGATGAGGATGCCTCCGATTCCCTTCAGCACAGTTTCCAGGGCTAAAGATGCCAGGTTTGCGCCGTTGTCAACTGATGATATCACCAGCAGGACGAATATTGCTATGAAATCCTGCACAATAAGAAATCCGACTGATATCCTTCCATAAAGAGATTCAAGGTCCCTCTTGTCAGAAAGCAGCTTCATGATGACAATGGTACTGCTGAATGCCAATGCTATGGCAGTATACAGTGAAGTAGTGATGGAAAACCCCAGCAGTTGGGTTATCAGAAAAACTATTGATGTCGTGAATAACACCTGCCCCAGGCCTGTGATGATGGACACTTTCCCTACATCCTTTATGACCTTTGGGTTGAGGTTCAGGCCAACAAAAAACAGGAGAAGGGCCACGCCTATCTGCGAGAATGCAGTTAGTGTGTTTGTAGAGTCTATGATGTTGAGCAGTAGAGGGCCGGCAAGTATCCCGCTCAGGATGTATCCTATTATTGCAGGCTGTTTGAGTATTCTGGCCGCTCCTGTGACTATCACTGTGATCGCAAGGATCTGGCTTAATTCAACAAATATTTCCGGATTCATCTTGATTCTCTGGCATTGGTTTGATGAGCATGTCAGCCGCGGAGTTGAACTCTCTTTTTGGACACATTGTCCAGTACAGCGCTGTTTGGTATGGAGAAGACACTTTTGTCCTCTTTTTTTTCCAGCAGCCTGTGTTCCGCTGTGATAAATATGCGTTTCATCGGCTTCAGGCAGAGCCTGTCAGGAATAATCATGTATATAAATATTTTCATATGATGCTGCAGTAAAATCAGTTTCCTGAGGGTTTGATAAAGAAGTAGAATGCCTCTGCTCCTGAGACTGATACTGCGGTTACTATGATTCCTGCAATAAGAACGCCTATAATGGCTGCATAGAATGACTTCCTGTATCCCAGGCCTATGAGGT
>JAWOBY010000081.1:0-4815 GCA_046484055.1 Candidatus Woesearchaeota archaeon
TTTCCCGCCTTTCCCTTACAGAATCATCCTCTTCCTCAATGCGCTGATAGGTTTCTACTTTCGCTTCCAGGTCTTCGACTCTCTTTCTCAGTCTCTCATTCTCTTCCTCCACGCCTGGAAGCCTTTCACTATCCTCTTTCTGCTTCTCTTTCTTGGCCTCTTCAGCTATGTCCTTGAGCTGTGGCTCGAGTTTTTCAACCAGTTCATATAGTTCCATTTTCTTTGTCCAATTAGGTAATCCCTCTTTTCAGCAGGGCAGATATCGGCCTGTTCTCTCCAGGATGGATCTCTGGCTCAATTGCCCAGGTTCGGCAGAGATGAGTATTCTTTCCTGGCATCATGGGTCAGTCTGCTTATTTTCTTATAGCGTCCTGAAGATTGTATCTCATCAATCCTTTCGTCTGTGAGAGTTTTTTTATTGACCAGTTCTCCGATGTGCTTTTTTGCGGCTTTCTCCTGCTCCCCCTCTCCTTTGGTATCTGCAGGATGGATGAAGATTTTCCGTATGCCTTCCTCCTGGCTGTCAAGAACCGGCTTCAGGTTATTCCAGACATCCTTTGCTTTCCCGTTTATACCGCTGTAATCCAGACCTTTTTTTGAGGAGTATTCCACAAGTTCCCCTGCGCTGCTTCTGAAACCCTCCACTTTTTCGACCGCTTCTTCCAGTGTTTCAGGCTTCATCAGCACACCGAACTCATCCTTCGCGACCTCCTTCGGGGTCTCACTGTTATCATTTATGCCCTTCAGGTATTGGATGGCCGTCCTGTAGAAGTCATCTGTCTCTTTGATCCTGCCGGAATATTCGGTGTCAAGGGCCTGTTTGAACTCATTAAGGGTCTGATGCCGCTTGGAGGGGTCTGGGTCCATGCTTTTTCTTATTGTGTTTTTCATGCTCTCTGAAACACTGGTACTCTCCAGTTTATTCATTCTGCTCCCCAGATCCTGGTGATCTTTCTTCAGTTCAGCTAATCTATCATTCACTTTTACCAGATTAGTGCAATTTTCAATATCCTTCTCTGTGTATGGAGATTCTCCAACTACCATATGATACAGCATTTCCCCCATACCGTAGATCTCAGCTGTCTTTGTTTTACTTTTACCAGAATCCTCAAGCACTTCCGGAGCCAGATACAGTCTTGTTCCCCTCTCCACTAAAGTGGATTTTCTACCTCCCACCCCTGCTTCAGAAAAGTCGCACCATTTGGGTTTGTCCCCAAACATTATGACATTCTCAGGTTTTATGTCCCTGTGGAATACCCCCACATCATGGGCTTTCCCTAAGGCTTCTGCCAAATCCGTGATTATTGATAAAATCCTGTCCTCACTTAACTTATTCTCTCCGATATAGCTCTCTAGATTCATATCTCCAAGCTCCTGTGTTATGAATGCTAACTGGTCTTCTTCAATAATATAGGGCCCGTCAAGCTTTTCTACAAAACCGTCAATATTTTCAAGTTTGTCAGCAATCTGCACCTCTCCCCATATTTGCTTCCCATCTTTTTCACTTTTATAACCGCAAAGCCTCTTGTAACTTATCCGCCCTGTAGCAACTTTCATAAATTCCCATTGTTCTCTTTTTCTGCTTTTTATTTTAAAAACATCATACACCATCCCCCCACTCATAGCCCAAGGGCTAATTTCTCCTTTAGAAGAGTCATCATTCAGTACATATTCATCTTTTACTTCATCTATTGATTCAAGCTTTCTTAAAAGAGTCCTCAATTCCATTTTATTTACCTCCGTTGTTTTCCTCGAAGATTCTCACAGCGATTGCTGTGATATTATCATTTCCTTTGTATCCATCTTTGATACTGCTGATCTTATCATCAGAGAGATCTTTTTCTGCACAAACCTCCTCAACTATCCTTTCCATATCTTCAGGCTCATTCGCGAGCTTTATGAATCTTTCAACAGCCTCTTGAGGTTTGTAATCCTCCATTATCTTCAATATCTCTCTTGGTGTCACATTGTCGGTCAGGCCGTCCGTGCAGAGGAGAATGCCTTCCACGCCTTCGATGGAGATTGAAGTAAAGGAAGGTTCTATGCTCTCGTTTATACCCAATGCTTTCCCGAGTATATTCTTGCGCGAATGGGTTATGAAATCCTTTGTCTTTTTGTCTTCATCATTAAAATCCACTTTTTGCAGGCCTGCATCCTCATAACCTTCGATTATGTTTAGCACAGGGGAGTCCTCTTCAGTCATATTGTTCCTTTCTAAATTGCCGTTTCTTACGATATATATCCTGCTGTTTCCTGCATAGCCCAGATAAATCCTGTTGTCTGTGAGGGCCGCAATGCTTAATGTGGTCCCCATATAACTGCTTATATCAGAGACTCTGCCTTCTCTTTTGAAGTTCTCATCATATAACTCCATGTTTATCTGCTTGATCAACCCTTTTATCTTCTCTTCGGGCGAGTCAGCAGACATTATGTTGTAGTGGTTTTTATACCCCTCCATATAACTGCTTAAGGTTTCCCCTGCGCGCTCAGCAGCGGTTCTGCTGGCCAGCGCGCCGTTCTTGTGGCCTCCCAGCCCGTCAGCAACCACAAAAACCCTCCTGTCAGGGTTGTTGTAAAGGCTGTCCTCATTCTCCTTTTCCTTTCTTCTCCTGCCTGCGTCAGTGGCCCCGTAGGATTCAATCGTATAATTCATCGCATATGCCCCCTACACATATTTTTTCAAGCTTTGCTCTTTCAAGAGTAAGTGATGTTAAAGTTGTGTCTGACTCTGTCCTTGCGTACAGTATGCGGCTGTTTTCCTGAACCACAAAAAGAAAACCCTCATGTAATGATACATAAGTGGGCATTTCTGAGGAGGGTATCCCGCATTTTTCATTCAGTTCAGGGGTTGATCCGTTGTATTCTATTGATGATATTTTTATTACATAATCATTGTTTCTCCTATTTTTTACCATTGCAATCTCTGTCTCTTTCCCATGCTCACCATTATCATACTCCTCAATATCATACAATCCACCAAAAGATTCTTCTTTCAGGAGCAGCTTATTTTCCTGGATGTCCCACATATAAACGCTGCTCATGTCCGAGGCAAAGCATATTTCTCCTGCAGTTCTTATATCACCTATGTACCCTCCCCCTTCTTCCAGGATAATATCCTCTTTCTCTTTTTTTTCCTTTGTCCATATATGGATTCTGCCATCTGAGCCTCCTATGAGATATTCTTTCCCTTCAATCTCTGTTTTGCCGAGAGAGTGCAGGATAAATTCCCTCTCTGACATATAGGGGTCCTCTTCCCTTCCCTCTTTGAAGCACCTGATGCAGGTATTGCTCTTTTCTGGTGATGCCATGTACACCACATCATCAATGCACATCGCTTCAGGCGCTATATCGCCGTCGAATGAGAATTCCATCTGCTTTTGGAATCTTTCTTTTTCTTCATCATATATGTATTCTCTGATGGTGTTCTTGTTTTTCCGGTACCCCACAATATCCCTCTCTGTCTCCTGGAAAGTGAGGATGGGTTTCTCTCCATCAAAACAGATCTCACTAAGCGTTTTTTCCTTTTCATAATCTATCTGCGCGAGAGGCGTAGGCCTGATCAGAGGGTTGTAAAGATTGACTGAAGGATTCTTCCTGTCCTTGCTCTTTGTCAGTATCAGCACATTAGGAGGCGCTTTTCCTGAGTAGATGGTCTGAAACTGGGGCTCTGGCTCCTGCTCTTCCCTCGGCATGCCTTTTGTTACGCCTTTATTCAAGAGGCCCTCGGCCATTCCCTTTGCGAGTTCAATGCACTCATCGAGTCTTCTTCTGGTCGGCTCTTCAAGTTTATCCTTGTAGGGGCATTGTTCTATTCTTATGCTGCCATTGGTGTTTGACAGGAAATAGGGGGAGTTTACGAATACCTCTTTTTCACTGTCAAACACTGATCCTACAATAAGTTTAGGATCCCGGCTGACCATTCCTTCAATTACTTCTCTGAGAGAGACAACAGCATCAGGCCCCACATCCGATGTGAACATCTTTATCTGGCCGTACCTTGAAAGTATGTTTTCAGTGCGGGCCCTGACATCGTTGAGTGTGCGATTCTTCATGAATTCTTTCCTGAGCTCACCCATAAGTTCTGACTGCTCCTTGTATTGTTCCCAGGATATAATCGCTTCTTTTTGGTGTATGAATAAATTCTCGGGAGAAAGTATCATATACTCGTCATGATTGCCTATGACAGGGATTATGATATCTATATTGCCTGAAAGGGCTTTGCCTCCATGTTCTGGTGTGATGCTGTATCTCATGCGTATAGTGTCAGGATTCACCCCCACAATCCTTCTTGTCAGTTTTGGGGCTCTCGCAGCCATTACATTGCAGCAGGAGCTGGGTATGTTGGTGAGTACAGCTGTCAGGCCTTCGAAACCGATATTATTCAGTATATTCGCGTAATCCCTCATAAGAGGCGCATTCACAGGGAAATGATCTGTTGCCCTGTCCCCCATAATATATTTTTTTTCGACGAGCTCTCTCACCGCCTCTGCTGATTTGGTAATGTCATCTATACTGCCCATGTTCTCCCTGATTGAGGGGGTTATGCCGCTTTCTTCTAACTTCTCTTCTATTCTGTCATTTATCTCTCTTTCACTTCCGCCTTTTTTTCTTATATCTATAATTGAATCAGCGATAGAGATCACGGAATTGTCTGTACTCCCGAAAAGGCTGAAGAAGTCAACATATTCAACAAGGGTGGACTCCTGTTTTCTTTCTTCCCCTATCTTCCTTCCTGCTATATCCTTGCAGAGGCAGGCCATTTTCTTCTTCTTTTCCTCGGTTTTGGCATTGAGGTGAGATCTGACCATATCTTCG
>JAWOBY010000085.1:0-8058 GCA_046484055.1 Candidatus Woesearchaeota archaeon
TGTGCTGGATCTGTACGGGGAGAAAAAGGTCGAAAAGATAGAGTTGATACTGGGCATGATCCGCATGGGCAACCTGATGGGCAACACGTGGGACTATGTTCTGTACAGGATATCCGGGGGACGATGGGGCGCGCCAGAACGCGCCAGACAAGAAGAGATCTGACATTCGCGGAGGGATAACCCTTTTTCCCAGCCCCACCGGAAAGGGCAACGGAATTGCTTTTCTTGCCTCAAGGGGATATGATGCGCTTGCACACGATACGTGTGCTCTTGATTTTCTCTAGCCGCGAGAAGCGGAGGAGCAAAGTGACATGGTAAAGACAAAAATTCATGTTCCGTGTCATCTGGTGGATGATTTCCCCATGATGCAGGATTACTATGACCAGCAAAATGCACAAATCCAGCACCAGCATTAATCGCATTGATGACATTCAGGACGTAAGGCATCAGTTGACTGCCGGAGCATATCTCCAGTGCAGAGTCCGCTGTGCCATTGTTTGATGGAGGATTCTCCTGATTCGCTTCTCTGCTTCCGGCCATGGATTCAAGAGGAGAATAGCCTGTTCCTGCAGAAGTGGGTGAGATTGTCCTTGGTGTTATGGTCATATTAAAAAAATGAGAAAATGCCGGGGGTTATTTAAGCATTGTGGTCATACAGGCCATAAGTCCATATTTCGGCGCCCTCAGGGCTTCAGGATGAAAAGGGTTCCCCCTATGTATCCGCCTTGTAGTCACTGAACGCTTGCATCAATTACGGGGCTTCTGTTTATTTAAAGATTATTATACTGCAAAAAATATCTTTTGTTGATACCACCAATCCACATATAATAATATATATGAAATGTATATGGGGTTTGGCATATTGGTTTTTATCAATCCGCAACTCTTGGATGGGCATCATGCATCATGTAAGTTAAAGGGTTGTAAAGAGGGGTTATAATGTCAGGAATATTTGGTGTCGTGTCACAGAAGGAATGCAGGAATGATCTGTTCTGGGGCACTCATTATGTGCAGCACAGGGCCCAGGAGTATTGCGGGCTGGCCACATACGACGGGAGAGAATTCAATCCGCAGTCAGAGAGAGGGATTCTCAAGAACAACTTCCCTAGGAAGAAGAGGGAGGGGATTGAAGGGTATTCTGGGGTGGGCGCTGTCGCAAGCGAGAGGCAGCCTGTTTCAGAGCTCTCGAGATCAGGTGGCATGGTGACATGTTTTGACGGCAACATAATCAATAACGAAGAGATCAAGAACGGCCTGCTGAAAGGCGGCGCGACATTCTCGGGCTACCACAATCCTGAAGCTGTGAATGACAGCGTCCTTGTCTCCAGGATAATATCTGAGGAGGTCAATTTTGAGAAGGGAATAGAATCTCTCGTGAATGAGATAAAAGGAGATTTTGCTGTGATATCCCTCACTAAAGAGGGGATTTACGCAGCCAGAGGGTGGGGCAGGAAGCCCCTGATAATAGGCGAGAAGGACGGAAGCTATGCGGTGTCATCAGAGAGCAATTCCTTTGAGAATCCCGGATTTGAGATCTACAGGGATGTGGAGCCGGGCGAGATCGTCCTGCTGAACAAGGACGGGGTGCATCATGTTAAACAGCTCGACATGAACCCCATAAAATACGGCACTTTTGAATGGATATATACGGCTTACCCTTCATCTGTGATAGATGGCAGGAGCGTGGCGCTGGTGAGAGAGGAGATCGGCAGGCTGCTTGCAGAGAGATGCCATGTTGAGGCTGACATCATATCCCCAATCCCCAACTCCGGAAGGTGGCACGCCATGGGTTACTCAAATTATTATCCTTTGGCAAAAGGATTATCAGATGTATCAGGAGTGAAGTATGCAGAAGTTTTTGTGAGGTATGATTATTCCAGCAGGAGTTTCACTCCAGGGGATCAGGATGAGAGGGATGAGGAGGCATGGTCAAAGCTCATTCCGGTAAGAGCAGTCATAAAGGGCAACCGCATAATCATAGTCGATGATAGCATCGTCAGGGGCACCCAGACACTTAACAAGACGCACGAGCTCAGGCATCACGGCGCGAAAGAGGTCCATTGTATGGTTGCCTGCCCTCCATTGACATGCGCGTGCAGTTACGGGAAGACCACCAAAAAGGATGAGGACTGCCTCGCCAGAAGGATGCCTGTTGAGGAGTTCCCTGAAAAGCTGGGCCTTGACAGCATTAATTTTGCGACAGTCGATGAGCTTGAGAAGGCCATAGGGATATCCAAAAAGAATCTTTGCCTTGAATGCTGGCAGTGAGAAGGTTCATTTGTTTCTCTGATATGAAGATCTTTTTACTATTGGCTCCCTCTCCAAACCTTTAACCATTCTCCAATACTCAAAAAACTTTTAATAGTATATCTATCTTTCACCACAAAGGGGTGTGGATAAGGAGGGATTTATGCACTTGACTGCATTAATCTGACAGGATTTGTATCTCATCCCGCTTGACTTTCGCTTGATTGACAGCGCAGATAAACAGCAGAGATATACAAAAACAAACAGAGATATACAAAAACAAAGATACAATCAAAAAAGGGGTGTTTTATGGGCTTATTCGGCCTTTTCGGCAAGAAAAAGGATAAAGAGGAATCAAAAGAGGGCAAGGGCATGCCCGCTCCTCCCAAGCCTCCTTCTCAGAAAGGATCAGAGCAGGGCGCAGGAAGCTCTGAGCCGCAAATACCAAAACCTTCAGGTTATGGATCAGGCCAGGGACAGCAGAGCGGTTCAGGAAGCGCCAAACCGCCCACCCCTCCTTCTTCACTCGCTCCGGGCAGTGATGCAGGGAAAACGCCGCAGCATGTTGATGACCTTGGGGCAGGACTTGAAGGATCCAAATCCGAAGGCAAAGAGGGAAGCAAGAAAGGAGGTTTTGAGCTTCCGGAGCTTGACTTTCCTGAACTGGGAGGCAAACAGACCGGTAAGCAAACCGGAGAGTCCGGCCAGGGACAGAAAGGCAAACAGGGCGGTGAAGAGGTAAAGAAGGCTGTCGAGGAGGAATCCAAAACAGGTACCAAGACAGGCAAAGAGAAAGAGGGCGCTCCCGCAAAGGAAGAGGAGAAAGGGAAAAAAGAGGAAAGCAAAGAGAAGGCTTCTGAGGATGTGCCTTTCTTCGGAGAGGAGACGCCTGAACCTGAAGCGCCTGAGACACAAGCAAAAAAGGAACGGGGGCTCGAGGAGATTGAAGAGCCGGTTGAGCTCAAGCCGACACCGCCTGTTAAAGGGCCGGTTTTCGTCAGGTCCGACAAGTTCAAGGAGATAAAAGAAGGCATAAACGGTATCAGGACCACACTGGGCAAGACTGATGAGACCACAGACAACCTCAATGAGATAAAGAACAGGGAGGACTCCCAGTACGAGGCCTGGCACGGCAATGCCGAATCGATCCAGAGGAAACTGCTCTACATAGAGAACCTGCTCTTTGAGGAGAACAAGGAGAGCAAAGAGAAACAAGAATCATGAAGGGTGATCAGATGGAAGACAAGCCGATATTCGTAAAGATTGACTCTTATGAGGACATAAGGGATGTGACAAACCTGATAAAACAGAAGCTTGCTGACGCGAAGGCGACTCTCGACAATATCCAGCAGCTCAGGCAGGAGGAAGAGGCAGAGCTGGATGCATGGGGCAATGAGCTTGAGGATGTCGAGAAGAAGATTGCAGCGATAGACAACAGCCTGTTTGAGTGAAAACAGCGTGAAAAAAATGCCTACAGAAGAGATACTCTACAAAAAGATAGACGATCCGGTGAATTTCCGGAGGCAGCTGCTTGAAGCCTCAAAACAGATGATTCACGCCCTTCAGAGGTATGAGAAGCTCAAGAAGACCAGGACAAAGAAGGCGGAGCAGATAAACAAGCTCAAATCCATAGTGCGGGAACTTAATGACCTTGTCTCAAAGCTCAAGAAGGATTTTCCTGACGTAACATTCAAGAGCAAGAAAGGGGAATCGAAGAAAGAGGGAAAGAAAGGTCAGGGGAAGAAAGGCCAGGGAAAGAAAGGCGGAAAAAGCGGCAAGGCAAAGGGCGAGGAAGAGAAAGAGGAAACAGGAGCAGAGAAGAAGCCCAGGGAAAGCAAGGAGATGCATGATCTGGAGAACCAGCTCAAGGACATAGAGAAGAAGCTTGAGAACATATCCTGATCTTCTGAATCAAATTTTGATTATCTATTTCTTCATCCTTTATTTCTCTATATTCATTATTTATCAATCACTGCCTGCCCTGTTGTATATCCCGTTGAATTCCCCTGTGAATTCCTGAGCAATTCCCCTGTCTGTGATTATAACAATATTCTCATCATTCCTAGTGTCACCGCTCATAGTCGGGTTGAAGCTGCCGGTTATCACTGTCCTGTTGTCTATGATGAATGTCTTGTGGTGCATCATGTACGGATTGCCGTCAAACCTCACCTCAAGGCCCGCTGAACTGAGCTTTTTGTACTCTGAATACCTGCTGTTCTGCCTTTTCTCAAAAACGCCCTTTACCTCAACCCCTGAATCCTGCTTCCTCACGAGGAGATCCCCTATCTTGTCATGGGTGAATGAGAATGTCATGAAATATATGCTCTCATCTGCCTTGTCAAGCTCTTCCATCACCCTGTTCGCGCAGTAATCCTCAGGGCAGAAATATGTCTCAATGCTAATGCTGTTTATCCTTGTCTCAGGCCTGGCAGTCCTGGGGCCGCTGCCGAACTCCCCTTTCCAGAGCTCCATGAACTCATCCTCATAATTTGAGGCTATGTTCTCCGAGAATATTATGACAGCATTGTTGTTGTTCCTCTCATCGCCGTTCCGCGTCGGGTTCATGCTCCCTGTCCACACCATACTGCTGTCAAAGACGCAGAACTTGTTGTGCATGTACGCGCTCCTGTCATCCTTCCTGAAGTTCTCCTCCCAGCTCTCATCATGATTGTCAGCATCCACAACCACTCTCGCATTGTCCCCTCTCATCTCTAATGCAGAGACCACATTATCAAGATCGAGGTCAAAGAAAGCGCAGTCAGCCTTGCGGGAGTTGTTTATAAGATATTCAAGGTTTGTTCCGCAGTTATCCTCCGGGCAGAAAAGGACTATCGGATTCTTTCCGCTCTCAACAACCGCCTCCGCGCCCTGTGCATCCGATCCCTCACTGCTGGGGGTCTCTCCTGCAATGCCTGCGGTCATCCCTGTCATGCCGTCAAGCCCTGGATAAACCTTTGATGAAGCGTAGAGTATCGACACTGCCGCTATGAACAATATGCTGTACTTCCTGAGTCTGCTGTAATTCATGCATACACTCCCTTAATCTCTTTTTTATACATCCTTTTTTTGTACACTGTTCTTCTTTGGTATTATTAAATCTATCGGGGGAAATCACGGATGATATCCGGTGAGCCGCACACAATGCGCTCTGCCATCCCTCACATTCCGACCTATCACATCCCATATTGTGCCCTGCATTTCTCTGCAGTCACAACAGTTCCTGAAAAACCCCTGAAAACCGAAAACTTTATATATTAAACTGTTTAGGTATATGCTGGCATATATTTATTATATGCGATTGTTTGGTGGTTGAGACGACGCAGAGCCGCGCAGGAAAGGGTTTGCATAATGCGCGCATGAAAACAAGGAGGTGCACCAAACATGAGAAAAAGAGGAATTATATCAATTCTGTTGGTTCTGGCCTGTCTACTGTCATTAGGGGTTTATACAGCGGCAGCGGACAGCGCGGAATCAAGAGCAGCAGTGGCCAACGTGACTCCAGTGGTTGAGACAGTATTGCTGGAGGACGACATAAAGACCCCTGCAGACGAACTGGACCTGACAGAGGGGACGACGAAGACCATAAGATGCGACTCTTATCTGACAGACGCGAACGGCTACACAGACATTGTCAAGGCCAACGCCACACTATACCACAGCACAAGCAGTTCAGGAGCAGTGGATGACAATAACGTGCATTACACCGACGGAAGCTGCGCGCTGAACGACGGTTCAGGAGTGCATGTGGCAGCCAACTGCACATTTGCGGTGGAGTACTATGCAGACCCGGGCACATGGACCTGCGAAGTGAGGGCAACAGACCAGTCAGACCTCACCAACACGCTGACTGACACATCAACAATGAACACACTGACAGCGCTCTCCATCCCGCCTCTGATAGACTTCGGGACACTGGTTGTGGGAACGCCTTCAGACATAGTGAACACAACACTCGTGAACAACACAGGAAACGAGCAGATAGACATAAGCCTTGACGGTTATGGTGTCACAGACGGAGATGGCTACGCTATGAACTGCACCAGCGGAACAAACCCAGAGATACCAATAAGTAATCTCAGGTACAACATAACCGCGCAGAACGAGTCGTACACGCAGATGACTTCATTGACAGACACAGCATTCACAGAGACAGCGTTTGATCTCGTACAGAGGACCGACGACACGACACCAGCAGGAGCCCAGAAGAGCCTGGCATTCAAGTTCAATGTCTCAGGAGGAGCAGGGGGCACCTGCAATGGAACAGTCAATATAGCAGCTATAAGCGGTTAAGTTAGGCAAAGAATCATTATTTTTTTCTTTTCTTTTTCTTGTATCTTTTTGTATTCTGGCCCTCCTGTTCATACCGCATTCCTCTCCTGGCTTCCTGCTCATGATCCTGCTGATAGCATCATTCTTTCTCTGTACCCTGCATCCTGTCATCTATAACCATGGCCTCTGCGAGAGGGAAGCGACCAAAAACCATATATAAGGGGCAGGAATAATACACAGAGGGATGGTTGGGAAAAGAGGGGTTAAATTATGGATTGTTCTGTTGATTGTATTACTCCTGTTATCGCTCGCCCAGGCTTATGTGATAGTCACGTCTGTCCCTCCATCAGCCTGCGAGGGGGATTATGCCAACTGCGCCAACGCATTCTCTGATGATGGCCAGTACTCACAGGGAACAAATTATGGGGCTTCTGGAAACTGGTCAGGCTATAACATTGATACCAGCGGAATGCGCTTTCTCAATTCTGTAAAGCTGAGAGTGAAGCACTGTGTGGGCCAGAGGCAAATGGCAGCAAGATTCAGGGTATGGAACGGCAGCGCATGGTCTTCGGATTATATATCTTCAAACCCTACAACTTGCCCCGCAGAAGAGGTCATAGACATCTCAGGCTTTATAGACACTCCTTCAGAGCTGGACTCCATCAGGGTGAATGCGAGGATATTCAGCTCAGGAGGATCTCCGACAGGAAGGTGGCACAGGATACACTATATTCCTGTTGAGATTAACTACACTGAGTTCAACAAGCCTCCGAACATAACAGGCAATGTGACAAATGACGGGCCTGTGACAGCGACACAACAGATAACATTCACCGCTTCATGCACTGATCCTGACGACCCCGAGCCGGGAGATTACTTCAGGCTGCTGGTCTGCAATGGGACATCCTACTGCAATACCTCAACACCCGCTGAGAGCATCCTGTGCAACGGCACAAACAGCAAGGACACCACGCAGGAATGCTCCTACACAACAACAGAATCTGACATCGGCAACCACACAGGAGACATAGCAACATGCTGCGATGACGAGAACCTCTGCGACCCCGCTCCTGAGGCTGTGGAGATGTGGCAGGTTTTAGAGCCTCCAAATCCGCCGAACATAACAGGCCCTGTGACCAACAACGGGCCTGTCTACAATGGCGAGATCATAACATTCACAGCAGACAGCTGCAATGACCCTGATGCAGGAGACCTTTTCAGGCTTGTTGTGTGCAGGGAGAACGCCTCTGTGTGCGATGCCACAACAAGCGGTGAAGACCTCATATGCTCAGGCACAAACTCTGATGACACAAGCCCGAGCTGCTCTTACACGACACAATACTCTGACATCGGCACCAACTACAATGACAAGGCAACATGCTGCGACGACAGCGGATTCTGCGATCCTGACCCAATAACCATCGAGCCCTGGACTGTTGAGAGGACAGGAGCTGACATCGTCTATAACATAAGCGGGATAGACAGCGAGCTTGACCCTGATGATTACAACGGCCCTCCGGTTGACAATCCGCTCCTGCATGA
>JAWOBY010000002.1:0-28422 GCA_046484055.1 Candidatus Woesearchaeota archaeon
CAGCTCGTGGCTGCTGAAGATTGCAGCCCCAAAAATCATGGATTTTTGGAACTTTTAAAAGCCTTCATCTCCGCACTAAAGTGGCGGAGCTTCCGGCTTATTAAAAGTAAAAATTGATTCTTACTCTGCGGAAACCTTCAGTTTCCCTGCCCTCAACCTCGTCCCGGGCCGCCTAACAAACATCAAACGCACACTCATATTGTGTGGAGGTTATGTGCAATAGATACCAGCCGGGCGGGCCCTAAATGTTCCCTTTGATGTAATCTTTAAGTTTGGTTAAGAATTTTTCATCCTCAGGTTTCCACCGGTCTGTGATCATATGGCCCCAAGCTTTAAATCCCTGATCAGTTGTTTTAATCCAATCAATTCTTCATCAGTTAATTCTTCAAAAAAGAAAATGTGCCTTTTCAACACTGCATGACTCCAACCGATGATGAACTGACTGCCAGCCAGATAGAGATTCCAGTGCCTGTACTCTTTCAATTTCAGATGATCATCTTTACAATCACACCACCTGCATTTTTCCATATGATTAAAGATGGATTTCTAACTTTATGAATGTAACGACCCGCCTGCATCATGCTGTCGCTCCATTTCATTCCGCGATTTTTTCCTGCAGAAAAAACACATGACAGCACGCGGCCAGTCAATCCTCTCCAAAAAATTTGACAGCCCTCTCTGGCTCAGATATCTGCCAGGCTGCCAAGAAACTCTTCAGCCTTGGCAGTCGCGAACTGCTTGAGGTACTGCTCGATATCAACTTTTTCCTCGAAATGGACATTGAACCCGGCAAGCCCCAAATCAGCCACATGGACTGTCCCTTTGACCACTGCATATGTATCCCCTTCCTGGAACAGCTTTAAGATGAGCCTTTGGGAGGGCACCCAATCTATCCTGCTGGAAACGGGGAAACGGACGGACCGGCCGGGGGGGATCCTGTTCCCGTCTACACTGCCTGTCCCAATGATCCGTGAGGAGTTCTCAAGGGCGATCTCATATGTGATGCCTTCCATCCTGACAGGAACGACCCCCCCATTATAGAGCTCTATATTCCAGTTGAGAGTGAAACCATCAAGGTTGATGTCCTCAAAATCTTCAAAGTTGGCGCCCGCCACCTCAATCTTTGATATGGAATGAGCATATGCCCCGAGATATATCATTATCAGCAGTATTGCTGAACAGGCTGATATCAATAGGATTTTTTGAGGCCTTTTCATAGCAGCAGAGAAGATACTGAAGTTTTTAAAAGTTTGTTTCATTGCAGAACAGAAATGCCCTTGATCCCCTCTTGCCCTAATACACCCTTTCCTTGCAGGAAAGCCGACACATTCGGATATTGTTGCCTTCGTTTAGAGGACCACATTGCGCCTCCGCTACGCTTCACCCTGGCCGCCTAACAAACATCAAACGCAATCGTACTGAATGCCGGATCGGGATTGAGAGCAGGCCAGGATCTTCCATAATATTTATAAAAGTTCTGGGCATGTATAATTCATATATAAACACTTGCATATAAGAAGATTAAAGCGACAATGATACAGCTCGGCGGGAACATAGAGCTTGAGGGCTTTGACAGCGCAGAGCCGGGAAAGCTTGTGGTCATAAAGAAACTGGTCGGCAGTTACGCCAGGCAGATGTCTGATTCTGGCAGAGAGGTAGGGAAGCTCAGCGTGAGCTCTGAGGAGAGGGACGGCGGATTCCACCTCAGGGGGACAATGGTCATCGACGGAAAAGAGATAACAGGAGAGAAGAGCGGCAGCAACCTCTTCTATACTCTTGATTCCATGCTCAGGGAGCTCACTGAAGCATCAAAAGGATAAGCCAACAAGCCAATATGGGAAAGAAGATAAAGATGGATCTGATATTGATCGGGATGCTGCTTGTGCTCGCAGGCATGGCAGTGATAATAATCGGCTCTTTGGCCCAGTCAGGCAGCTCTTCAGATGGTTCTTCAAAAGTGGCTGTGGGAGGATTCATTGGTTTCATCCCCTTCGGCTTCGCGAATGACAGGAAGCTGATGTATATTGCTGCCGGGCTGATGGCTGCTCTTGCAGGAGCATATATACTTTTCCTCCTTTTCTCCAGGCAATACTTCAGCTGATGATCTTGCCCCGCCCGGATAATCCCTGTATAGCTCCATGTTTTGCCTGCGCCTTCCGGCAGACCGAAAGCTTTAAAAGAGGTTCGGCTTTCTCATCATCCAACAAACAAACGAGGTGATGCTGATGGCAGAAGAAGAAATGCTACAGGAAGAGACACAACCCGAGGAAGAACCCAAGGAAGAGCCTGAAGAATCTTCAACAGAGGAATCCACTGAAGAAACCCCTTCTGAAGAGGGAGGAGAATCCGAAGACACCGGCTCAGATGAAGGAGACTCTGAAGACACAAGCTCTGATGAAGGAGATGAAGAGGAAAGCTCCCCTGACACAGATGAAGGAGACTCTGAAGACACAAGCTCTGAAGAAGGGGACGATAAGGGTTCCGAAGAGATTTCAATGTGAATCCGGGAAAATTCTTTTTTATTTTTTCATGATACTGATATTATCTGTTGCAGGCAAAAGCTTTTTAACTGATCATTCCTGATACCCTTCAAAAAGCGCTGGAACATGAGGCTTGTGCCTGTTGGCGCTGATCAAAAAAAGAGGTGAGCTGATGGCCGTATCAACCAGGATAACGAAGGTGAAGGCCAGGGAGATTCTGGACTCGAGGGGCAACCCCACTGTGGAGGCGGAAGTCCATACAAAGGGAGGCGTGGGCCGTGAGGAAGTGCCGAGCGGAGCCTCGACCGGAGTGCATGAGGCCCTGGAGCTGAGGGATAACACAAGCAGGTACGACGGCAAGGGAGTTCTCAAGGCAGTCAGGAATGTGAATGAGAAGATATCCAGAAAGCTGAAGGGGATGGATGTCAGGAATCAGGAAGAGATAGATGAGGCCATGCTCGATCTTGACGGGACAAAGAACAAGTCAAGACTCGGGGCCAATGCGATACTGGGGGCGAGCCTCGCGTGCGCGAGATGCTCATCTGCGGTGCAGAAGAAACCCCTTTACACAATCCTCGGCGGGAAAAACATCATGCCCATACCTTTCATGAACATAATCAACGGCGGAAAGCACGCGGACAACAGGCTGAGCATACAGGAGTTCATGATCGCGCCGATGGCAAAGACATTCTCGGAACGCCTCAGGCTCGGAGCAGAGACATACCACGAGCTGAAGAGAAGGATAGCGAAGAAGTACGGGAAAGACTCCACCAATGTGGGTGATGAGGGAGGGTTCGCGCCAAACCTCAAGACCACAAGGGAGGCCCTTGACCTTCTCATGGAAACCATGGAGGCTTTGGGGCATGAGAATCATATAAGGATAGCCATGGACGCTGCAGCATCAGAATTCTACAACAAGAAAAAGGAATCATACCATGTGGACGGAAAGAGGATGGGCAGGGAGAAGCTGATAAGCTTCTATGAAGGCCTGATCTATGATTATCCGATAGTATCGCTGGAGGACCCTTTTGACCAGGACGACCTCATGCCACACTCAGAGCTGATGGAGAGGTGCGTCAGGAAAGTGCAGATTGTGGGGGATGATCTCCTCGTCACGAACCCTGCAAGGATAAGGATGGCGCTCAAGAGGAAGCTGTGCAACGCTTTGCTGCTCAAGGTGAACCAGATAGGGACCCTCACAGAAGCGAAAGAAGCCGCTAAGCTGGCCATGGACAATAGGTGGGATGTCATGGTGAGCCATCGTTCCGGCGAGACATCAGGCAATTTCATAGCGGATCTTGCAGTCGGCCTGGGCACAGGACAGATAAAGTCCGGAGCGCCCTGCAGGAGCGAGAGGCTGGCCAAGTACAACCAGCTCCTGAGGATAGAGGAGGAGCTCGGGAAGAAGGCGAAGCAGGCTGAATTGTGATACTGTCCTGAATGGGGGGGTACTGATTAGGTTCCGGTCATGCTGAAGCCTTGAAAATATTTAAATAATCTCATCCGCCCACGCAGAACATGATGCCAATAAGAGAAAGAAGATTCTGTCTTGTTATGATTGCTGTGATAGCGATACTCCTGCCCCAGCTCATCTCTGCGGATATGATCCCTCTGGGCCAGAAGAATACCGAGCATTGCATCAGAATAGAGAATATGGACGAATACCCTGATTATTCATTCTTTTACGTGAGCTTCATGGGAGGTGATGTCTACGGCTCAGGGGTTATCAGGGAAGGAGAATGCATAAGGTTCTATAAGCACACAAGGGCAAAGATTTACGCTTTTGACATGGAAGGGCAGGAATGGCCGGGAGGCCACGAAAAAGGCAGGACACATCTCCTCCGGCGCCTCCTGATCACCAACACAAGCTGGTTCATGTCACATTCAGCGGCATCTGAAGAGTACATACATTACGACAGCACAATCCCCTTTTACAGCCCTGTAACAAAAAGGGAGGCCATACACACAATAACCTCTATAGACGGCGCCGACAACACCATAAGGATGGAGAAGCGGACAGAAAGGAGCATCAACCCTTTCATGTTCATTGTCTATGCTGTCGCCTTCCTCATAACACTCATCGCAGAAGCCATAATCATATGGCTTTATCTCAGGAAAAATCTCGGCATGGGCATGAGCGGCGCGGTGAAGTATTCCTTCCTCCTGAATATAGTTAGCTATCCTATTGCTGTTCTTTTCTATACAGGGTTGTACAGCAGCCTCCTGATCGCAGAGATTCTTGTTTTCGCGGTGGAGGCCCTCATGCTTTGGCTCATCCTGAAAACAGGCCCAAGGGACTCTGTCCTGACATCATTCACAGCAAATCTCCTGACAGCATTTCTCGGCATCGTCATGTATGTGCTCATTCTTTTTGCATAAGGCTCTGCTAAGCTGCCAAAACCGCAAAACATATAAACCCAGATATCCTGACAGGGCCCAAGAGGGGGTGATATTATCGGCTTTAGAAATCTTTTCCAGACAATGCTTCTGACTTTCAATCCTGCAAAGTATGAGAAGCTGGCTGAAGGGAAGCTTTCCACTTCTGCGAAATATTTTGTCTCAATGCTCGCTGTAGTATTCATAGTGATGTGCATACTGATGATTCCCGCGCTGGTCATGCTGCCTGATACGATAGAGTCAGAGCTGGGCAAGTTTGACGCGCTGGACATGAGCTTCAACCATAGCATGAAAGAGCCGATAAAGATAACAGATGAAGACCCCCAGCTGATAATAGACACCACTGAGGAGCATACAGGCATTGAAGAGGGCAAGGTCCTGGTCACAAAAGGCGCGATAATATACAACATGATCCCTTTCACGCCTGCAAAGAAGATAGTGCGGGAGGGGGACCTGCTTGAGAACAAGGGCCAGATGGCCGCGCTCCTGATGCTCATCTTCGTCGCGATGCTGCCAACCCTGCTGGTTGCATTTTTCCTGTATTTCCTGCTGAAGTACCTTCTGATAATAATCGCTGCACTGCTGATAGGATTTGTCATAGCGAGGGTAGTGAGATTCGGCATATTCGCAAAGGACATACTCAAGACCGCATTCTATGCATCGACAATCATGGTCGTTGTCGGGTTACTTACAGCCCCTTTTGCCAGCATGATCTACTATATAGATATTGCACTGTTTGCGGTCTATTTCACTCTCGGAGTGATAAAGGTCGGGAGCTTTGAGAGCGTGGTGAAGCCCGACAAGAAGAAAGAGCATATTGAGAAGTGATGTCTGTGAGAGACGGGGCGATTTTGTACATGCAGGCCATTGCCGCAGGTGATGATATGAAAAGGAGGTGGTAAGAATCAGGATAAGCGATATCTCCAGCCCGAGGCAGGTTGCCCTGGTCAGCGCAGAGGCTGAAGCAGAGGTCATGGGCAAGAGAGGGATCAAGAAGAACATAATAACCGTCGCGTGGCATACCCCCCTCTCTTTCGAGCCGCCGATGTACGCTGTCAGCATAGGAAAGACAAGATTCTCCTGCGAGCTGATAAGGAAGTCAAAATGCTTCGCAGTCAATTTCATGCCCCATTCCCTGAGCGACAAGGCCCTCCACTGCGGGAGAAACTCAGGCCAGTATGTCAACAAGTTCAGGGAGTTCGGCCTTGAGGAAGAGGAGTCAGAGAAGATACACTGCCCCAGGATAAAGGAAGCGCTGGCTTTCCTTGAGTGCGAGGTGGTTGAGGAGGTTGATGCAGGAGACCACATCCTTTTTGTGGGCAGGGTCGTCAATATGGGCAGGAAGAAAGAGGACAAGAGGCTGTTCCATACAGGAGGGGATGAGTTCACCACCACAGTGAAATGAATATAACTCTTAAGATTCTCCCCAATCCACCAAAAACTTTAAAAATCCTGCTGCGACTTCTGCACCCATGAATATAGAACGCATGCAGAAGATAAATGAGCTTGCTAAGCAGATGGTCCAGCATGGTGTTGTTTCTGACATGGATGAGGCCACAAAACAGGCCGAAGTCATGGTGAACAGGGGCGACACAGGCATAGCCGATGTGATGGAGCTCAAGAAGGAGGAAGGCCGGCAGGAAGAGGGAAGCGGCCAGAGGGATTCTAATGTTGAGGATGAGCTGAACAAACTCGCCTTTCAGGTGCAGGAGCAGTCAAAGACAATAAAATCCCTGAAGCAGGAGATGGACAGGCTGAGAGGGGAGATGCAGAGCCTGAAGAGTTCAGGAGCGAAAAGTGCAGGAAGCTCTGCAGAAAAAAGCGGCCAGGAGCAGTCCAATGAAGCCATCAAAAGAGAGCCTGAAGAGCCGCAGACGCACCTCAAAAAAGAAGAGGTGGAGAAACCCAAAGCTCACCCCAGAGCAGGAGGGTATGATTCTGACGATGTTTCCATAGAGAAGTATTTCTATTCAGGGCCTCCTAAAGAGGAAGAGGAGAAATAGGCATTCAGGGAAGCGCTGAAAAAGCAGTTAAACGGGTATAGCAGTCACGACACAGCGCGATGGAACATTATGAGAAGGCCTGTTCATGGCATTTAGTTGAAGTTTTAAAGAAGATAGTTTAAAAGCTAAAAGCTAAAAGCCAAAACCCGAAATGAAAGCGGCAGGGGATTATGCTGAGTGATGGCCGGGCACCAAAGAGCCTGGAATTTCTATGGATGGAGAAACAGGCATGCCCGCAAAAGCGAAAGCTTTATATAACAGTTTGTTATAATCTATAATAAAATATAATGATTTATAATAAAAATTTGACCATTATCTTATAGCAAGCCCTATCACCAAGATGGTCAAATTTTTAGTCTTGAAAATTTCGACCTGAAGGCAGAGGTAATAGACCCCTGAGAAAATTTTTCCCTTAAGTCGAAATTTTCAATAAGGTACTGAAAATCTAAGATTTCAGGACCTCCAAAAATTGAAAATTTTTGATAGGTGAGAACAAGATGGTACAGGCTATAATCGATCTGGGAGAGCATGAGGATAGGTTGCTGACCATAGTCAGAGGCAAGTTTGGGCTTAAGAATAAGTCTGAAGCTGTCAATTTTGTGATAGACAGATACGGAGAGGATCTTCTTGAACCTGAGCTAAGGCCTGAATATAAGGAAGAACTGCTTAAAGTGGATAAGGGAAAGATTAAGAGATTTGCCAGCATTGACGATTTAAGAAAGGAAATCGAAAATGTATAACCTTGAAAGGAGTGATAAATTAATCAGGATTCTGAAGAAGCTCTATAAGAAAAACAAACAGAGATATGAAGCTACATTGAACAAGATCAGCGAAGTAACAAACAGTGGGAACCCGGACCATTACAAAAACCTAAGCTATGATATGAAACAATTCAAGAGAGCCCATATTGACAGCCATTTTGTTCTCATATTCAAGGTAGATAAGAACAATAATATCATAAGATTTGAGGACCTGCAACACCACGATATGATCTACCGCAGAAAGAAGTAGCTGCGGGACCGGCTCTTCTATTTCAGGCCTGAGCCTTGAATTGATACTCACCCAACTCCAATAACCCCTGTTTTAGGCATTTAGATTGTCTCTGAAAATTGTGTCTGAAAGCCTTAGAGAATTATTTCCTTGCCTATAAGCCTTTCTCGGGCTGTTTTTTTCGGCTTTAGATGCGGCAAATCCTCCCACAGACGACACCAACATAAACTGTGACCATTCCGGAATGGCAAAATTTATAAAAGGGGAGCACATACACTGCTAAGGGGGGACAGAAAACCATTCAATGGTTTTAAAGGGCAAATCACAAAAAAACAGCTTCAATAATCCCTATAAAGCTTCAGGAGGTCCTAAAATGAAAAACAAGGCAATATTAAGCGTTATTTTACTGTTAAGCATGATTCTTGCGAGTTCTGCTGCTCTTGCATTCAAGGATATAAATATGACACCTGAAACCGTCAATATAGAGGGAAACAGCGGCAGCTTTATGGGAAATTTCCAGGTGAAGAACATAGGCGATGAGGCTGTCAATGTGAGCATGAACATGGACAGCCAGCTCACAGGACCCGGCGGAAAAACAATAGATATAGAGGGCCTTGAGCTCACCCCCAGCGAGATACAGCCAGGTAATATTGGTATGGGCCAGTTCTCAGTCAATCTTAATGATGCAATTGTGGGGGAATATACAGGCATAATAAAGGCGCAGGTGGAGGACGGCTCAGACGCGGATTTTCTTGTTGTGAAGGTCAATGTGACATACAACGGCCAGGACTTCAATGTGATAGCTCCTCCCCAGAACTCCACCCAAAGCGGCGAGAAAGTCTACCAGATAATAAGGATAGAGAGCAATGCGAACAAGAACATACCCCTCCATATAGCAAAGGAAGGTTATGAAGGGATGGATTTCAGTGTGGACAGGACAGGATTACACAACCTTCCCGCTTTCGGCAGCATGAAAATCATATCCTCAGTGGATGTCCCTGCAGAAAGGGCCCCAGGAATATACACAGGAAAGGTCAACATGACCAGTGATGAGAAGAACTCGACTGCCAGCCTTGGCATCAGCGTCCAGACAACATACAAGGCCAATGTGAACGATGTTACCATAAGCGATGTTGATCCGGGAGAGGCGAAGAGCGCAGGATTCAAAATACAGAACAAAGGAAACATCAACCTAACAAACCTCAGATTGTCAAACTTCACGATACAGGATGATGATGGGGACACGATAAATGTCACATTCAACCCTGGCGAAAATATCAATGTGCCTGTCGGCTCAAGCAAGAGCGTCAAGGCAAAGGCGGACGTTTCTGACAAGATGGATTTCGGCGAATATTCAGAGGAAGCTGTTCTTGAAGGCACAGGCATCAGCGAGACCTTCAATGTGAATGTCGAAACCAATTCAATACTCAAGGTGACTGATGTGGATTTCGACCCGAGCGATGTCAAGCCGGGAGAGGACTTTGATGTAGAGGTGACAGTGGAGAACATCGCTGATGATATAGACCTTGAGGATGTGGAGCTCGAGATATTCATCATGGACGGCAGAAATATCCTTGAGGATGAGGATGACGATGAAGTGGAGGACGATGCTGACATAGGCGACCTTGATGAGGGTGAGGATGAGGATGTCACCTTCACATTCACCATGCCCCGCAACACAGAAGATGGTGACAGCTTCGGAGTGAAGGTTATCGCAAGAGGAGAGAACACAGACGACAGCAGCGAAAAGTTTGAGGACATATATGAAGAGGATGATATGATTGATGTTGAGCAGGAGGATCACGAAGTTGAGATATACAGGACCCGCCTTGACTCAGGCACGCTCAGCTGCACAAGGACAACATATGTTGAGATCGGACTCAGAAACATAGGTAAGGACGATGAAGAGGTCATTCTTTCCATAAGTAATGACCAGCTCGGGATGAGGGAGCAGGACAACTTTGACATGAGCGCGGATTATGACGATAGTGACAATGAAGTTGAGAGATCATACATGCTAGATTTCAGCGCAGCGCCGACAGGCACATACACCCTCCTCATAATGGCAGAGAATGATGACGGCGACAGGCTGGACACAACAAGCAAGACAGTCAATGTCAAGGAATGCGGAAGCTCCACAGGAGGGACATCTCCTGATGATGGTTCAGGAGGAGATACAGGCGATGAAGGCGCCGGCAGTGACGGAGGCACCCAGGAGGAAGAGGAATCAGAGGTAGTCTATTCAGGGGACTCAGAAGATACCGAAGGTGCGACAACGCCCTCGGTCACAGCGGCATCTGTAAAGAAATCAGAAGAATCTGCCACAAACCCTCTGCTCATAGCAGCGCTTGCGCTCGGCAACCTCATACTGCTCATCCTTGTGGTCACAGCAGTGGTCTATCTGGCAAAGCCGGGGAAGAAAGGCAAAGCAGAAGCCTGAAAAGGATACATCATATTTTTTATTTTATAATCTCTTTTGATCATTTCTTGCTTTTTTCTGATGACTGGCTGTGCATGATCAATGCAGCCATACTAAAAAAACCTCTCAAGCTTATTTATCCTCTCTCTTGCCTTCTCAAGCTTCCTGTTCGCTTCCAGGATGACAGGCCTCAGTGAAGAGGGATCGAAAAGAACCCTCTCATCCAGTACAACCGGCATGTCTATCCTTTCCGTGTCAAGTATCTCAACGATTATCCTTCGGGAGAATGACTGGACAGATGCCCTCTTGAAGCCTGCCTTCCCTGCTGAATCAATGAGTTGTTTCGCCTCGTCCAGTCCCCTGCAGGCCGCATGGATTATGGGCCCTTCCTGCTTCAGCCACAGGGATTCTTTAGAGGACATATCACAGCCTTCAATCGCTTCAATGATATCATCAGAATCTGCCTTCTCATGGCTTGAGAATACCCATCCTGCCTTGTCCTTCCTGTTGTCACCTGACTTTTTGAGGAGGACTATCCTGCCCGCGCATGAGCTGGTGGTGTAATGATCAGGATGGGAGTTGATCGCGCTGACAAGGCCTTTTATCCCCTCATCAATCGCCCCTTTCCTGGACCTGTCCTTCTTTTCCATAGCGGACCTTTTCTCATCGTCAAATGCCATGACAAGATGGCTTAAGAAGCAGACTTATATATTTAACCCCTTTCATGCATCCTAATTATCCTCATCCTATTTATTCTTGCCCTCAACTATGCGCCTCATCTCATCAACAAATTCCTTGACCTTCTTCCTGTGCTTCATGTACTCCTCGCCGTCTATCTCCTTGACTTCACGGTGCATTATCTTCTTGGCGAGATTGTATATCTCCCTCATCGTCGTCACATACTTCTGTTTGGTCTTCTTGTTCTTAACAAGCTTGTCCTGTATGAGGTCAGCCACATGCGCGGGAGTGGGGGGTATCTCGCCTACCCTCATAAGCGCCGCATGCGCGGCATCAATAGCTGCCCAGTAGAGATCCAGTGTGGCCTGGAGCAGGTGCCATCTTGAGTTCTGCAGGGTTGCGGGAGCCCTTATGAAATAGCTCCAGACTGATTCAGGGGTCGGCCTTATCCTTCCCTGTCTGAGGAGGGCCTGCACCGGCTCAAAGAATCCTGTATCAATGATTGATAATCCGTCTCTCAGTATGTTTATGGCTATGGGATCTCCTGCTTTCAGGTACTCCCAGAATGAGGTGAGCTTCAGAGTGGTCACATGAAGCCTGGAGCTTATGTCGTTTATTAGCCTCTGCTGTATGAGCCTGTAGGTCTCCACGACCTCACCTGTAAGGTTGATGGAAAGGTCATCCACCACTATGAGTATGTCTATGTCGCCCTCAGGATTGTCCTTCCGTGCTGCAGAGCCGAAGAGCGCTATGGTCTTGATGAAAGAGCCGAACTCCTTGTAAGCCTTTTCAGCGAACTTGTAGGCGATATCAATATGCTCTTTGGAATACTTCTCCTTGTTCTGCTTCGGCGCAGGCTCGAACTGGAATTCCACAATACACCCCTTTTTTGATTGATTAAGCTGATATCTGTTGGTTATGAACTCAGTTATCGGTTATATATCCTTCCCTTTTAAAGGTTTTGGCCTCCCATATTTATTAAACTTTATTACTATTTGAGAATGGATAACAAACTAGGGGCAGAGAAGAATGCCTGGATGAATATGCGGAAAGAGAAGGGAAGAAGATGAAATGGCCTGCATGATCGCATATGTTGTGCAAATATTTATTAAACAAGACCATCAAATACCATCAAACGACCCCTTACTGCGCCTGACAATGGTGCAGAGTCAAAATGCCGGTAAAATCTAAGAAGGATGCAGGAACAGGGAATAAAGGAAAACAAGGCAGGAACAGGATGGCCTATAATGACCAGACCTCCGGGAAGGGAGGGGGGCTTGAGGAGAGGGCAAAAAGGAAGGTAAGGCCCATAGTGGATGAGGCGGTCCACAAGAGCTTCGGCGTCACCATAGACGAGATGAGCAGGGACATATCCGAAAAGATGGAGAGATCACCCCTTCTGAGATTCGAGGTGGACACGAGCATCCCCCTGAAGAAGGCAAGGAAGAGATTCGCAAAGGAATACCTTAAACGGCTTCTTGAGATAAACTACGGCAACATATCAGAGGTAGCAAGGATAGCTGACGTGGACAGGCGCTCTGTGCACAGGCTCGTGAAAGAGACAGGCATAAGCGTGGACAGGATAAGGAAGGACATGGCGAAGGCCTATGACATAAAGCAGATGGCCATAAGCTCCATAATAGAAGATGTCCTTGATGATTACCGCACTGTCTTCCACCCCGAGAAGCTGGACCGGATGTACAGGAGCGTATCAGATGTTTCAAGAGAGATACTTGATGTCCTGCCCGAGAGACAGCCCACACTGAAGGAAGCAGAGGAGGAGTTCGAGAAGGAATACATAAGGAAGGCCCTCGCGGAGAACGACGGCAACATAACAAGGACAGCGAGAAAGGCAGGGCTGAGGTACGAGACACTTCACAGGAAGATGAAGAAGCACGGCCTGCATGAGGGAGAGAGCAGACAGTCATGAACCCCCAGGAATCAGCGGGAGACCAGCAAATTTCTTAAAAGAACGCTCACCCTCTCACCTGATGAATAATAGCGGGCGCTATGGATGATATCACAGATAGTGTTATTATAGATAGTATATGCAGATAGTGTACGTATAGATAGTATATGCAGATAGTGTACGCATAGGATCAAATGCAGTGATATGATGAAAAAGGACGCCGGAGAGAATAGGAAGATGGAAGATGCGAATAGATCCCCGGAGGATATTAAGACAGGCTCAAGTGATGTGAAGGCAGCCCCCAGATGCTCTTATTTCGGGAGGTGCGGCGGATGCTCGGCCCAGCACATAGCTTACGGAACGCAGGCAGAGAACAAGAGGAATATGCTGGCAAGGGCAGCAGGACTGGACAGCAAGGATGTCCTTCTTTTCACCGGCAGCCCCTACAATTACAGGAACAGGATGGATTTCATATTCCACAGCAGGGGTCTGGGGCTGCGCGAGAAGGGAAAGTGGCACAGGATAATAGACATAAAGAGATGCGAGATAGCAGGAGAAAATATAAACAGTCTCCTGAAAGAGGTGAGGGAATGGTTCAGCGGAGCTGACCACTTTGACATGGTCAGGAAGGAGGGCACGTTCAGGTATGCTGTGATAAGGGAAGGCAGCAGGGGCTCCTCAGTATCATTCATGCTCAATGATGATTCCCAGGGGAAGGAGGATGCCCTCAAGAAGATAAGGGATTTCGCGGCCAAGACGCAAGCGGACAATGTGGTGGCCGCCTATGTGCACAAGGACACTGATGTGAGCGTATCAGATAATTATCAGGTCATCAAGGGAAGCGACATGCTTAGGGCGGATTATCTCGGCAGGAGCTTCCTCTATCCGGTGCAGGGATTCTTCCAGAACAATCATGAGATGGCAGAGAAACTGCAGGAGTACTGCCACCGCCTTCTGAAGGGTTATGATACCTCCGGCGCGCGCCTGCTTGACCTTTACTCTGGTGTCGGGACTTTCGGGATAATGAACGCGGACCTGTTCAGCAGGGTCACAATGGTAGAGAGTGTCGAATCCTGTATCAAAGCGGCTGAAAGAAACATGAAAGAGAACAGCATAAGCAATGCTGAGTGCATCACTCTTGACGCAAAAAGGCTTAAGAGACTGGACCTCCCCCACCCTTTGTTCGTCATAACCGACCCTCCCAGGAGCGGGATGAATCCAAAGACAATAGAGCACCTGATGAGTATAAAGCCTGAAGTGATGATATATGTCTCCTGCAATATAAGTCAGCTTGGGAAGGACCTGAAGAAGTTCAGGGATTACAGCATCAAGAGCGCAGCCCTTTTCGACATGTTCCCCCAGACCCCCCACTGCGAGGCTGTGGCGGAGCTTGTGAGGGTTTAGACAACAACAGGGAGAGGGGATGCTGAAGGCCAAGCGCCCGCCCTTAGGAGCCCGTAAGCCCTTGTTCTCATAATGTGGGCTTTTTATATCATCCATGCCTGTCAAGCCAGTGGAAGCATCCGATGAATGTGAGTATCATTGCCACAAAAACAACAGCTGTCAGTATCGCAAGCAAGGATATTCCAAGATCTGAAACTAAAGCTGTCATTAATATTGAAACTCCAATCAATCCTACAACAAAACTATAAAATCCTGACCTGTAAGCATTGAGATAAAACCTCTCATCAGACTTCACGCTCAGGCCGAAAAACCCGAAAAAACCAAAGAACCCGAAGAACCCATAATTCTTTGTGATTATGCCAAGCAGGCCCAAAAGACCGAGCAGACCAAGATATTTTAGTTTATTTTTCATATTATCACCCTGATTATTTCTTATCAATGCAAACCTTTCTTATCCATATAGATGTTTGAGACAGACTTGATTATGGCGCCTCCGAAGAGGGCTGTTACCATGAACCAGTTCACTTCAAAGGTTTGCTGCATTGCTGAGCTTATTATCTGATAAAGTATTCCTGCGACAAGCACAAGCACCATGAACCACCCTGCATTCCTTTCAGCTATGGCTTCTATCCTGTACTCCCTCTCATCCCTCTTCAGAGCCAGCATGATGTGATTCACATCAACCATAAGGAACGCTACCCACAACGCTGTGATTATGATTCTTGTTTGTGTCTCCCAGAAAGGGAGCGCATGGAATATCACAAAAGGCAAAATCACTGCTGCAATATAAGCCCATCCCTGCCATGTCCTTGGAGATATCCCCCAGCCGCCATACTTCCTTCTTTTGAACCATTCCGGCTTTCCTATCATCATTCCACCTCAGCTAATGCTTTTTCTCTATCACTTTGAATGCAATGAAGTACACAAGCACCACGCCCGCGATGAGGTTTGCCATGAAGGCATGGTAAGGCACACCTATTGGGCTTATCCCATCAATTATCATTATGATGAATGCTGCTATTATGAGCACAAGGAATGTCACCTTGCTTGCTTTATGGCCTATGTACTCCACTCTCTCATCTGTATTTTTCTTCTTTCCGTTGATCTTCTGGAGGGTTGTGATCATGAGTGTGATGAATCCTATGAACAAAAGCCACAATCCGACTGAGCCAAACATCACATATTCCTGGCCTCCAACACCTAAATAATTGATCATAATGCCTGCTGCTATGACAACAAGCCCGAACCCATAACCGAATATTATCCTTTTATCCATCATCTTTTTATCCATAATCATCACCTATATCCCGAACATATCCTCAATCCTGCACCTGAACAGCTTTGAAAACCTCAGCGCAAGCTCCAGGCTGGGCACATACCTCCCCCCTTCTATTGAGATTATTGTCTGCCTTGTCACGTCAGTCTTCTCAGCCAGCTTTTCCTGGCTGAAGCCTGCTTTTTCCCTGTATTCCCTGAGCCTGTTTTTGGTGAGCGCCATATTCTTCCCTGAAACGCGGGGCATGTCAAGCCAGCTTTTGTAAAGCTTACTGTACGTAAAGTAAGCTTTACTATTTAAATGTTTCGAATCATGCCCCCAATATATCTTGCTAACTCAAAAAAGGATTATGACTTTTTTGTCTCAGTCTTGTATGTTCAGGCCCAGAATTATTTATAAACTTCATCTGCTTGTATATCTCATGTATGACTTACCTGTCCTATAGCGGAAGCTGGAATAGCGGATGCAGCAGCTCCTTCAGTGGCTGCAGCACGCCCTCAGAGGCATACTCATCAGGATCATCAATAGACAGCATCATCAGCGATGCAGGGAGAAACAGGGGAGGCATGACACCCTGCAACAGCATGATGGATTATTCCGCCCCTTCAGCGAGCGCCCTTGAGATGAATGTTGAAAACACGCCTTATGCTGCACAGCCCATGACTATCGAGGTCAGCCATAAGCCGGAGGAGCTCCAGTACAGGAAGTTATCAGGGATCACTGAAAAGGGAGCGCAGGAAACATCCTACAACACAACATACGACAGCGATGAAGGATATGCCATCAGAGGAAAAGCAGATTACTTCACACCATCCACATTCCTCAGGCCTGAGAGGCCGAGGGCCCGCTTCGTCGGCTCTGTTGAAGGCATAAGGGACTACATAGAAGAGGCATTCAAAGCGACAACAGGGAAAGACCTGCCAGAGGACATCTCAATCGAGGTCATGAGCCAGGATGATCTGATGCAGAGGCACAGGATGTGCAATGGCACATGGAATCCCGGAATACAGGGATTCTCGATAAACAGGAAAGGCTTCGGGCAGAGCCTTATCGCCGTGAGGGAGAATGAGCTTGACATGCTTATGATGGTCATAGGCCATGAGCTCGGCCACGTTCTCAGCTTCCAGCTGCCCAACCAGCTTGATGAGGAGGCGAAAGCGTTCGCTTTCGAGATGGCATGGATCAAGGCGCTGTATGATAACAATATAGCAGGCCTGAGGGAATCAATAGACCCTAATCCTAAGCCTGCGAAAAACGGGCTCCATGACAGGGCATTCGCGTTTGTAAAGGGCCTGCTGATGAAAGGCGCTGATGCTTTTGACATATTCACCGGGCTTATGAAAAGAGAGATGGAGGTGGAACATGAACACTGCGCAACACTATAGCATAAACCCTGCACAGGACTATAAGAACCATGGACAGTATGCCTCACCATTGCCGGCAGGCGCATCCCAAATGCCTGTGATAACCTATGATAAGGGCATACAGAGCGCAGGCATAGGGGGAGCTGTAACCAGCGGGAAGTACGAGGGAGCATCCGATCTGGAGAAAAAAACGTACAGCACGCCAAGCCTTACAAAGATTGACATGAAGAGGATGTATGGTGTGGATCCCTCTCCTGATGAGGGCTACACACAAACCCATGTGATGAAGCCGGATACAGGTTACGGCGCGATGATGGCCCTGCTCAGTGAAGCCCGCGCGCAGCCTCTCTATCAGGGGCCGCAGTTGTATGGGATGAATGGAAAGGCCCCAAACTTCATATATGGTGGATGCAATGGAAAAGGGAACGGAACTGGAGGATCTTATTCAGGGAAAGCGGCTTCGTCAGGAGCTTCGCAGGGATCTTCATCAGGAGTATCTTCCGGAGGGCCGTCTTCCGGCAGCGGCTCAGGGGGAAGCGGGAAATAAGGGCAGGAAGTATGACCGCACATGCAAATCCGCGATAGAGTCCCTGCTTTACAGGCTTCCTGACGGAAAATATCTGATAAACTGCAACCCTGAAAGCGGTGATGATAAGAACAAGGAAACAAAAAGCACAGGCCACACCACAACATATAATCCAGAACAGGAGACCTATGTTCTCAAAAAGAGGACCGGGAGAGACAGGTACGGCAGAGAACTTCCTGTCGTGGAGCTTGATCCCCTGCAGGATTCCGTTCCTCTGACAAGAAACAACATGCCTTATGGAGTCAGAGGCTACTGCTTTCCAGCGAGGGGGGAGAGCTATGTGCATATAGATGACATAGACACCTACAGGGTGAATTACCACGAGAACCTGCACATGAGGATTTACCGCACAAGCCCCAACCACCCAGAGTGGGAGATAAGGATGCTGGAGGACTGGAGGTTGGGCGAGGAGAAAAGGTGAGAGTTTGGAACCCATAATACTTGATCACCCTACCTGATTACAATTACAAAACACACCTTTAATTCGTTCTTGCGCAGAATGTAATGGTAAAGGCTTTTTCTGATATCATAACCACTAAAATGTAGTAAAAAAAGAAACATTTATATGCTCATAATCCCCCTATCCCCTCCATGAGCTCCGACAAGCATACTGAAACAAGGGCCAGAGATGCCGAAAGGGTGAAAAACCCCCTCACTTATAACATCAATAAGTACACTGAGATGAGTCTCCTCCCTCCTGAGAAAATCACCCTTGAAAACATCTGCGGAAGCATAAAAGAGCCGCCGGTATGCTTCTGGGCTCCCAAGAGAAGGGAGATCCAAAGGATGGTGAATGCGGCCAAAGCGGTCCATGAGGGGCAAGGGAAGCCCAGGATCATTGACCTTGGCTGCGGCAATGCCTTCCTGACATACCTTCTTGCCTCAACAGGAGATGCAGAGCTTATCGGAATAGAGCCCAACAGGGAGATGATTGAGAACACCCCTTATTCCCATCCCAGCATGAAGCTGGAGACAGGGGATTCAAGCCATGCTGTTGAGAGGTATTCGGGCCAGAATATAGACATGGTGCTCTGCTCATGGATGGGTTACAAGACCAACCTGACACCAGACATAAGAGCCATAAGGCCGAGAGCAATAATATACGTTAGGGAAGGGGGCGGCGCTACAGGCATCTCAGACTATGAATACAGCTGGATGCTTGAGGATGAGGGATATGACATAGATGATATCCGCACCCAGAACCTTCCTGAAAAGCTCAAAAGAGAGAACATGGTGAGCTTCACCCCGGACAGGGAGCACTCAGATGCATTTGAATGGACAGGCCCTGCGCTCGGGGAGATAAAGAACCTGTTGAGAGGGGAAATGGCATATGACCACAACATGAATGTGGTTGAGATACAGATAAGAAAGGACATAACTGTCCCTGACATCATGGACATAAAAGAAGGTGAAGGATGCGTGGCTGAAAAGTACAGGTGGGAAGCAAGGCTTGAAGATCTGACCGGGCCTCTTGAGGAAGTGAGGTGCCTGAAGAGTTGATAATCTGCGGGAGGAATCCAGAAAGCTTGGCCCGGCCTTATCAGCTCTTCCTGTATATCCCAAACCTTGTGCCGTCTATGACAATGCTCTTCTCTTCCTTCATGTTCAGGGGCCTGTAGAGGCTGCCCATGACTATGAGTTTTGCTCCCTGCTTCATCTCATTCCTGAGCTTTTTCTCAAGCTCCGGAAACCTGCTGTCCGGATTGAGGAAAAGGAAATCATATCCTGAAAGGCAGGCGTCAAGATAATCACCCTGCACGAAACCCGCCTTTATCCCAAGCTTGCTGCAGATCCTCTTTGACTCATCCACCAGCTCCTTGTCCGCCTCGATACCTTCTGCATCAGCAAAAAGCGCCGCGACAAGGACCACCCTGCCGTCCCCTGAGCCGAGATCAACAAAACTTCCTTTCACACCTATCTTCCTGAAAAGATCCGAGACTGAACTGACAGAGGCGGGGCCGTAATAACCGAGGCAGGTCTCTCTCATCAGCCTGCCCTCTGAGAGAAGCTTCGCCTCATGCTGCTGGTATTCCTTTTTTATGTTTTCAATCATTTTTCCAATCGGTCGCACATCACTCCCTGTCATACCTCATCCATTCCTCATCAAACTCAGGTATGCCTGTCTTGTGCATCAGCATGAAAGAGCCGCCTTTCCTGGCGGAATAATGCTCTATCTGGTCCCATGTCCTGCAATTGTCCGCCTTAAGCCCAAGATATTTCATACTCTCTTTGTATTTGTCCATATCAATGATAATGATGCTATGATATAAAAAAGTTATGAGTCTCAGAATACAGTGGGTTTCTCACTCCATCGGCACCTGGCTCCACAACTGCCAGTCATTGGAGGGCGAGTAAGTCCCGAATATGTACATCGGAGTCTGGCCCTGGCCGAAGTATGACTGCTGAACATCACTCCACCTTGTCTGCGCGCCCGGCCTCACAGGGCCTGAAGCTGAGTATATCGGCGTGCCGAAGGTCTTCCATGCCTCTCTCAGCATCCTTGAGGCATCACCATAACCTTCGGAGAGGAAAGCACCCTCATAACCCTTCTTCTTGAGATAGCTCACTGCATCAACGACAGGCATGTCACCATGCCCCGCTGGAAGGTTCGCGTGGCCGTAGCCGAAGCCGTCAGCTATATGGACATGGCCTATTATGTCCGCCTTCTCCATCTCCTTGACCTGCTCCATGTACCAATTGTTGAAGCGCTTGTTAAACTGCTCCTCGCTCTCGCCGGGCTTCTTCTGGAAATACCTCTTCCACATGCCTATATGTTCAGTGTCCAGGGTTGTCTTTATGTGTTCCCTGGCCATCTTTTTTGCCTTGTCCTGGCTCAATCCCCTATCATTCATCAGCTTATCTGCCATCGCTTTCCTGGCGTTCTGCACAAGGTCTATCATCTCCTGAGGGTGGCTGCCGTAACCCATCTCAGGGAAGATGTTCTCCGGCGCTACAAAAACCGGCTTTGAGAGCTGCCTTGCCTTTGTCTGGTCCATGGCATAGACCCCCGCCTCCGCATATGACTGCATGGATTTCTTCTTCGCATACTGGGAGATGGGAACCGCATGCTTCTTGAAGAGCTCCTGCTCCATGGCCTGCTGCTCGTAACCCACTGTGGCCTGCTGTATGTGTTCTATATTTTTCCTCATGCTCTCTATCCTTTCATTGAGTAACTCAGTCGGCAGCTGGTACTCAGGAGGCATCAATCCACCCTCTCTCTCAAAACTTTTCTTCAGCTTCCATTTCTCCTCTTCAGGTGTGGCATCCTCGACTTTCTTCCAATATTCGTATGATTGCTTGGCCTTGTCAAGCTGATCCTTCACCTGTTTCATCTGCATCCCGTGATACATGGCCCACCCTCTTGCCTGCCCTGCCTGAGTCTCTATGGTGGCGTGCAGAAGGCCCTGCTCCGGCGTTATCCACTGGTCCTTCGGCTTGCCCTGATTCCTTTCATTGGCTTCCTCAACAAAATCCTCCCATCTCATGGGCCTAACCTTGAATTTCCCGCTCTCCTCCTCCCAAAGGGGGACCCTGTGCTCGATGTCCACCTTCCTGCCCTCATAATCCACATAATCCCCTTTATTGACGCGGACCTGCTGTCCCGTCTCCTCATCAGTGTAAGTGTATTCATTGTCTGCAGTGAGCCATTCAGGCCTGTAAACCTCCTGATTTTTCCTGACCTGCTGTATCACCTGTCCTGTGCGGTCATCAACAATCCTCATTATGGCCCTCTGGGGCTCTTCCTCATACTGCTTGAATATGTGCCTTCCATACTTGTCCTTGGCCCATGGCTCTTCTGATATCGGCCTCTGGTACTCGCCTGTATGCACTACCACAGCGCCCCCATTGGTAACATCCGCGGCGAAATTCACTGCCTTCTTGACCTCATTGAGAAACATCTCTCTCTGCTCATCAACGAATCCTTTCTCAGGGCCGGCGAAACCGCTCAGGTTGCCGATCTGCGAGGGAGTATGCACAGAAGCCACATTTATCTCATTCGCCCTCGCCATCTCCCTGAGTTCCCTTCTCTTCTGCACTCCGTAGCTCGCGACACCTGTGCCCGGCTCCTGGCCTTCCATCTGGGCGGAGAGCTCAACTGATGCAGCGCCTTTCCTCAGGGCTGCCTGCACGCTCTCTATGAAAGTGCCCCCTCCCGCTCTTCCTTCCGCGACTGTCTGCCCTATCTCATCGACAGCGAGGGTCGGCTCTGATCTTGCAGTCCCCACTGGCCTCTCAAGATTGGATGCACCTGTGTAAGGCGTTGTCTGGGTCTCCTGAATCATGTTGGCGGAGTATTCCCTGTCCATCGCCGTGCCGTAACTGTAGGGGCTTCTTTCATTGAATAACATTTTCATCCTCCCGCTGATTTCCTTTCATTAAATTTCATGATTCTAATCCAAGTTTGATATCTGCCCTCACACCATGCTTATTGATCCTATGCTTGTCATTACTATTTCTTCATCGCTCTGCTCTTGATATCCTATCATCTCCTGTACCAGCCGAGCATCTTGTCTATCTGTGTGCTGATACTGGCCTCTTCAGCCACTTCCTGGCCCGCTGTCTTGTACTTCTCATGTATGCCCTCCCACTCCTTCTTTATCTCCTTGAGCTCCTCCAGATAATCCGACTCATACTTACTGAACCTGTCAGGCTCCTCATACTTCATCTCTTGCAGCTGATAGACCCTGTCCTGCATCATCTCCAGCCTTGCGCCGTACTGATGCGCCTCCTCCTGGCTCAGTGCAGGCGGGTTCTCCTTATGGACCCTCTCCTCCAGCACGCCGGCACTCTGATTCCCCTGTGAATGATCATCCGCTGCCTCATCCTCCTGCGGTTCTTCGGAGGCCTTTTCAGCAATGCCTTCATCTTCACTCTCTGACTCCTCCTTCTTGTTCTGGGTGTATCTTTTAGTCCTGAATATCTGTTTCTCTTCAGAGCTGAAAAGGCTGTCCACATCAACAGCGGCCAGCTGGGGTATGGGCATGTCCCTCTTGTGCTCCTCCTTCACCTCTATCTCCCTCTCTGACTCAGCCATCAGTTTCCGGGCTGCCTCAATCTCCTCCTTGCCCTTTTCCTCAAGCTTCTTGAGGGCCTTGAGCCTCTCCTCAGGGCTCATCTTCTTCAGCTCTTCCTCATCGAATTCAACCATTCTTGGCCACCTTCCCCGGCAGACATCCGGAGTTCATATGAACAGGTCATCCCATGGCCAACTAACCTTGCCCCATGTGATAGCCTCTATATGTGAGCATACGCATGAGCATGAACCCGCATGAGCATGAATCAGTATATCCATCCATGGGCCGCCTTGACCCTCTTGACTATGGAATAAAGCTGTTTCTGGGCATCTCCCTCCGCCTTTTTGAGATTGTCATCCAGCTCCAACGCCTCCTTTCTTGAAGGTTTGCCAATGAACCATCCGCAGTTCTTGCATCTCCTGTCCTTTGGACTGTTCTTAGCTCCGCAGACTGCGCATTTCGCTTGCTGGCCTTTCTGTGCCGGCTTGAAAGCGCCTAACAGCTCTCCTGCCCCCTGCAAGGCGGACACAAAGGGCTCGAAGATCGTCTGTTTGGGCTTCTGCTGCTCTTGTTTCTCCCACTCACTGCCCGGCTTTTCGCCCGCTTCCTCAAGATACTTCTCCAGCTCCTCGCCCAGCGCGGTGTAAGCTGCCTGAACTGAGGAGTCTATGCTGCCCAGCAGGTCAAAATCCTCCTGATCCCTGAACCTCTTGTAATTCTCAAGCTCTTTGGCTGTCCATGCATAAGCCCTGAATGTTATCATCACTCTCCCCACATGAACCGGCCCTCTCTGGTAGCCTTCCTGTATGAACTTCATCTCGGGCCTTGACCTGTAATCAAAGTGGAGGTCCATCACCGAATAGCAGAGGCCGCCCGCAAAAGGCTTTGTGGCGATGAACTCCGTCTCTATCATTGATCCCTCGAATGCTGAGATGAGATGGGGAGTGTCCATCTTCTTCTCGTCCATGCTAAGCCTCTTCACGTTCCTCAGGTATGGCTTTATCCATGTCATGTACATCTTTATGACATCATAATGCTGCCTGAGGAATTTGAGGGTGAATGCCTTCCTGCTCTTGAGCTCCTTGAATGTGTGTTCTTTCCATATTATGAATGTCTTGAGCTTCCTGGCAAGGACTTCCTTGACCTTCCGGTTGAATTTGAGGCTGTTGATATAACCCTGGACTTTTGATGACGGCATCGGCGGGGCGGCGAAAAAGAGGTCAGGCAATGTGGTGAAACCGAGCTCCCTCGACATGCCGTATACTGAAGCAGGGTTCTTGGCGCCTCCCTCCACAAGGTCTATCCAGTAGCCCTTCAGGCTCACCTCTGCCGGCTCATCCCCTTCATAGCTTTTCTGGTAGAGTTCGAGCCTCTCATCAAGTATCCTGAGCTCCCTCACAAGCTGGAAGAGCTCCTTCACCATCTTGCCTATCGTTGCGAGGAACTGGCCTATCTTATCCTGCTGCAGGCCGAGCCTCTGCTGGGCGACACCGAAAAATGCTGAATGCTCTGAAGCGGCGAAGATGTCTGATATCTTTATGAAGTTTGTATATTCCATCTCCTCCTTCAGGTTGTCGAGTATCCAGTAATATACCTCTTCTATGGACTGGTTGTATTTCTCATGGACTATCCTCATGCGCTTCAGCGGCTTAGGCCATCCTGTCTTCATCCACTGGTGGAGGACCTCCTCCGCATACTCCTCCTTAAAATCAAAATCTGTGACATGTACCATAGTTGCACCGTCTTTTTGTCATCCTCTTTTAATCCTGACTTATGCTGTGTTATCTTATGCCATCCACCATATTATGATCTGATGCGCGTTCTCCTCCCATACGATAGGTCATCATTATTTAAATAATTTGCCCTGCCCGCTTGCGGAAAAAAAGGGGGGAAAGCCCTATTCTTCCCTCCTGGAGTCCTGCTCTCCGGGAGCATCCCCCTGTTTTTTGTGTTTCTCCAGGCTATACTTGCCTGTTCCCTTATCGTTTATTTCCGGCCTGTACAATAACGCGGTGAATCCTGTGATCCCTATCACGACCGAACCTGTGCTGTCCGCCATATCCCTGAATACTGTCTTCTTGATATCAGCAGGCTTGTCTGCCTGCAGACCTTTTGTTTCAGCATAGCTCTCAAGAGCCTGTTTCAGCAGTTTTATCTTTATGAGCCCTTTCTTCTTCAGATGCTTCCGTATCTCGGCCAGTGTGCCTTCATTGAGGCCTGATTTACCTATCCTCACTATCGGGTTTAGTGAGCGGCCTCTTGCCTTCAGCTCCTTTATCTTTTCACCGCTTAAATTCATCTTTTCACTGCTCACTGCTGTGCCTTTTATCCCTTCCATCCTCATGCTAATGCCCTCTTTCATAATCTATTTCATACTCTATTTCATACTCTATTTCATGCCTTCTTCGGATGCTCATGCTCAAGATCTATCCTTCTCTTGAGCTCGTCTATATGCTCAAGTTTGGCCATGTTCAGCTTCTTATGATCACCGGCTGTCTCCTGCACCATGGTGGATACCTTCTCTCCACCCAGGAAGTGAGGCAGTATGACATAATCCGCTCCTTCCTTGTAGAGATCAAGCGCCTCGTCTATGATGGATGCAGTGGTGAACACCACAACCTCAGGATTCTCCCTCTTGGCCTTTTTTATTATGTGCTTGCTGTCATGCAGTTCAGGCACAGTGGATATCACGAGCTTTGTCTTCCTGAGGTTGAGCCTTTCAAGTATCTCCGGGTCGCCTATATCACCATAGATGCAGGGTATCCTCTTTCTGACCATCCTCCTTATTATGTCGGGATTGAAGTCGATCACAATAAAGCTTTTCTTCTGCTTCTTCAGCATCTTGAAGAGGTTGTATCCTATCCTGTCATAACCTATGAGGACCACATCATACTCAAGATCCCCGGGCAGGTATTCAAGGTTCTCTGCTGTCTCCTTTATGTCAAAAATGCTGAGAGGCCTTGAGAGCGCGTTGAAGATGGGCATCTCAAACTTTATGAGGTATGATGTCATGGTTATGGTTATTATGGCCAGCAGTACAGTGAGAGAGAATATCTCATTGGATATATGGCCCAGAGCGAGGCCCTGCGCAGCGAGTATGAGCGAGAACTCGGACACCTGCGCCAGTGATGATGCCACCTGGAATGATGTCCTTTTGGTATACCTGAACAGCGCGCTCATGATCATGAACACAAGAGGCTTCAGTATGATCACCATGAGAAGGAAGACCAGCATAGGAAGGATTATATCTGATATGCCTGAGAGTGTTATCTCCAGCCCGAGGGAGACGAAGAAGAGCGCCGCGAAGAAATACCTGAGAGATCTGACCCTTCCTATTATCTCGAACCTGTAAGGGAGGTTCGCAAGGCTCACACCCGCGATGAAAGCCCCTATGGCTATGGAGAATCCCATGTGGGATGCTATTATAGAGAAGAGGAAGCACACACCCAGGGAGACTATAAGGAGAAGCTCCTGGGATTCAGCCGCCTTTCTGAAAAAGGAGGGGAATATGAACCTGCCTATGAGGTAGGCCGCGATTATGATACCTCCCGCCTTCAACAGGACATAAGCCACTTCAAATCCCACAAAGCCGTTGAGTTCGCTCAGGAAAGACAGGGCGAATATGGCTATAAAATCCTGCACCAAAAGTATGCCTATGATTATCCTGCCGTGAAGAGTGTCCAGTTCCCTCTTGTCAGAGAGGAGTTTTATGACAACCATTGTTGAGCTCAGCGCTATGATGAACCCTATGTAGAGGGCTTCTTTAGGGGCATAACCCAAAAGCCCGGCCACCCAGAAGCCGGCGGCAGCGACAAGAAGCACTTCAACAATCGCGGTCACCACTGCAACACGGCCTGTCTCTTTCATGTTCTTCAGGTTGAGCTCAAGACCCACTATGAAGAGAAGGAATGCTATGCCTATCTCGCTGAGGGTTTTTATTATTGTGGAGCTTGTTATGATGCCCAGGACCGGACCCAGGATTATCCCGGTGATTATATATGCAGGTATTATGGGCTGCTTCATGAGCCGGGCGATATAAGCCCCTGCTGTTGCCACTATGAACATGATACCTATCTGGAAGAATATGTCCATCTCATCCGCACCTCTTCTTTTATCACTTTAACACCTTGTGTATGTTATCGACTATGTCCGAAGCTATGAATGTCTTCCCTTTCCTCTTTTTCAGATAATCGCCAACTGCGCCGTTGAGGTAGGCAGCCATGCATGCTGACCTGAAAGGATCTTTTGTCTGGGTGAGGAATCCCGCGCAGAGGCCCGCGAGCACATCGCCTGTGCCTCCTTTTGTCATCACCGGATTGCCCGTCTTATTGTATGCTGTCTTGTCCTTTGAGATTATCCTGTCCTTGTCCCCTTTTATGAGCAGGACATTGCTGCCAAGCTTTTTTCTTGCTTCTTTCTCGTCTTTTATTCCGCTGTTCTTCAGGATTGCCTCAAACTCTTTTTCATGGGGGGTGAGTATTGAGTTCTTCACATCCTGCAGTCTTACCGCCTTGAGGGCGTCAGCGTCAAGCACCATCAGTTTTCCTTTTTTTGAGAGTCTCTTGACCAAGGACCGGACGAGATCCATCGTGCTCTTCTTCCTGCCGATCCCGCAGCCTATGAGCACGACATCCGCTTTCCCGGCTTCTTCAGTCAGCTCCTTGGAATGTTTTCCTGATATATGGCCTCCGCTGAGCTTCTTTGTTATGATGTCAGAACAGATCGCGTTCACTGCCCAGGCGACCCCGGCAGGGGCAGCTAAAATGGCGATGTCTGCCCCTGACCTGAGGACTCCCTTGGCGGCCGCAGCCGCCAATGTTGGCGCTCCTGCAAAATCTGTACTTCCTCCTATGACAAGAACCCTGCCGAAGTCTCCCTTGCGGGATGTCTTTCTCCTCTCCGGCATCCTGAGTATCGATCGTGTGATATATCCTCTCTTTCCCGCCTGTTCCCCTGCCGCAGATCCTCCTGTGCCCGAACCTATACTCTCACCCACTTTTGTCATGTTCTTTTGTCGTTTCTCTTGTTGTTTTTTGTTGTATTATCCATCATCTCAACATATCCATGATACACAATCTACACGATCTTGAGTCTCCCGGAACTCCGCATTTTCAGACGTACTCATTAAGCATGTGATCATCCTCACCCTGGCTTATGAAGCAGTCAGGGACATTCTTTGTCTTCAGCCTGTGGGATATCACGACATCCCTCAACTCATCATAATCAAACAGTTTCCTGTTGCCTAATGCTGCTCTGGTGTTCCTCAATATTTCACCTCCCTGTCCATCTGCTCATTTTCACTGGCGGATCCATCCTCTTCCGATGCCTCATTGCCTTTACATCCCTGCCTGCTTAGGATTATGTTCCCTTTGTCATCAAGCCCCACCCTTATGTTCGTGCCCTTGCCCCACCCTATAGCTTCAACTAGGGCCTTTGGCAGTGTCAGCTTGTACTGCTTGTTCAGATCGTGTTGCAGCTTTACCATTCGATGAACCCTTCTGTTATGATGTGGTTGCTCGGCCTGTCATACCAATCCCCTATAATTATGTATAATTTAAGGTATCTAAATATATACATATATATAGTTTTTTAAAGGTATTTAATTATACATATTTAAATGTTTCGGAGGGATATGGCACCTGAATGCAGAAAATCTCTAATCTGCGCTAAAACCAGCCTGAAAACTGTTTCAACAATCCCTTATGCGGGCCATCCCCTATGCAACAATCCCTTATGCAACCATCCCCTATGCAACAATCCCTTATGCGGGCCACCCTGGTGAGCCAGCCCCATGAAACACCACTTAAAAGTAGGGATGGCCGGTGCGCAGCGCGACGCCGTGCTCGGCGAGCTCGCGCAGCAGCGTGATGCGATTGATCGGGATGATGTCGCGCGCGATGT